>USIU01000005.1 GCA_900554745.1 uncultured Leuconostoc sp. | reverse complement strand
ACCTTGAACCCAACGCCTTTATGCGTTAGTTTAAGAAAAGATGGCACGTGAGCGACATCATCACGATTTAGGGTTCAGGTCACACGCCGCTGTCGTTATTTTTATTGTGGTTTATCCGTTGTTTTAATGATTTTTCCGGTTGCCAGATAATTGACCGCATCGTCAAATGTTTGAACTGGAATAACCTTGACCGTTGGCGCATATTTTTTGGCCGTATCACGTGCCAATTGGTAGTTCGTTTTATGTTGTTCTTCGTACTTTAATAGTTCTTTAGTTGGTGCGACATATGGGGCAAAGAAGATGGTTGAGCCGGCTTCTTTGGCCGCAATGACCTTTTTATCAATACCCCCAATTTCACCAACATAACCGTTTACATTCATCGTACCAGTGCCAGAAATGTTACGCCCCTTGGCTAAGTGATTGCCAGTCAGCTGATCATAAATTTGCAGGGTGAACATTAACCCACCTGACGGCCCGCCAATTTGGCCAGGATCAACTTCAACTTTAGGATCTGTCGTAACGGCAACGTTATCAGTTAGCACAATCCCAATGCCAGAACGCCCATTCGGATATTCTGGTGAACGGGTACTTGGTAATTTAATGGTTTTCCCAGTCGTTTGACCGGGTTTGCCATCCCGAAGATAGTCGATTGTCACTTTGACCCCAGGTTTTTTATCGGCCAAATATTTAATAAACCCATCGGAATTGTCATAATGGTGCCCGTCAACTGCCGTGATGGTATCCCCAACCTGAATACTATGTTTGAAATGCGAATTATCATTCACACTCAACACATAAATACCCCGATAGCTGGTGCTAATGGGCCGTTGCGCCTTTTTAAAGGCAACTTGTTCAGCATTAGCAATCGCACTTTGCATATAAAAATTCTGTACTTTAGCAAAGACCGCCGAACTTTCACCACCAGTGACTTCTTCGGCAGACGCATAGGATAATTGTGGATTGATTTTGGTTTGCAAATAGCCGAAGACATTAGCTTTAGATAGATAAACCGAGGTAATGTTATATCGACCTTTGGCCGTATCATTTTTCCCACCGATTTTAACAAACTTCGCTAAGTCATCCGCCTCACCGGGGCTCTCAATGTAGCCATTCAGCGGCCATAGTAAAACACCAATCCCGATAAACAAACAAATTGCCGCAATCGCGGCAATGATTTTACTTTTTTTTCGCATTTAGTTTAACCGTTCTTTCAACGCATCAACGACCACTTTTGGCACAAATTTTGCCATATTGTCCGCCCCCATGCTACCAATTTCTTTGACCATTGAACTCGAAATGTTTTGATTCTCTGGTTTTGCTAAAAGCAAAATGGTTTCGACATCAGCTAACGCACTATTAACGCCGGCAATATCCCGTTCATACTCAAAGTCTTTACTATTCCGCAAGCCACGGACAATAAACTTTGCCCCAATTTCAGACATAAACTGGACGGTTAAGCCCTGCATAATGGCCACCTCAACGTTGGGTAGGTCGGCCACAACTGATGAAATTAACGCGACTTTTTCTTCCGGTGTAAACAAAGCCTGTTTACTGGTATTATGCCCAACGCCAACCACAACATGGTCAAAAAGCTGACTCGCACGTTGAATGATATCAAGATGCCCATTGGTTAATGGATCAAAGCTGCCTGGAAATAATGCAATACTCATCGTGGTTCCCCCTTATCGTTGTCCCCTTATTTATCGAATTGATAAATGGTCACAACAGTAATCCCATATTGTTTTTGTCGTACAATGTTAAATTGTGTACTTGCTTCTGGTAAGTTAGCCGCATCATTACTCTCTGCCAGAATAACTGCCCCGTCTGCTAACAAGCCCTTTTCTGCCATAAATTGCATATCTGCAGCAATCGTTTCCTTGGCATAGGGTGGGTCTAAAAAGACCAGATCAAACGTCTGCTGCGCGGCCACAAAATTTTGTAGCGCCTGTTGCGCTGGCATTTTTAAGATACTAAATGCTGCAGCACCATGGGTTTTATCAACGTTGCTTTGAATGACTTTAATCGCCTGAAACTGACGATCAACCAATGTGGCATGGGCCATCCCCCGTGACACGGCTTCAATACCTAGGCCACCAGTACCTGCATATAGATCAAGTACATTGCCGCCATCTAAAAACGGCATCAACATGCTAAACATGGCTTCTTTCACTTTATCCGTTGTGGGTCGTGTTTTGTCGCCGGCCACAGCCTCTAGTCGGGTACCGCGAAAACGTCCTGCTACTACTCGCATACTATTTTTCTACCGGTGCCATCATCACCGCCGGTGATGAACTACCGTTCTCCTCATCATAGTTTTCAAAGAAAATATCATCATGCAGATCACCCAAATCGGGATCAATATCCGGTCTTGGTGAGCTGAGGACGTCACGGACAAATTTATATTGCTTAATTTTATCAATTTGTGCCGCAATGTCTTCATCATTGACATAAAGCATGACAAAGCCCATTCGCCGCGAAACATAGGTAATTTTACCAAATTTTTTAAGTTGCGGCACATGCCGTTTATTTTTTAAATAAACATACAGCGCACGCCGTGGTTGAATTTTAAATGTCATTTATAATCCTTTCTAGCCAGTGTATCGGCTGGATGAATGCTGACTGAGCGTTGTTGCGTGGCAGCGATATTTAACGTCAAGCCAATTGCCGCACTATAGACGATGTAGGACGAGCCGCCACCCGAAATAAACGGAAAAACGACACCGGTAATCGGCAAAACGCCAATCACACCACCCAGATTCACCAACATTTGAATAAAGAGTAAGGAGGCAATGCCAAAGAGTAATAAGCGATAATATTGATTACGCTGTCGAATACCTAAAATGACCATTCGGGTCACTAAGATGAGCATCAAAATGAGCACAGCGGCTGTGGTGACCGCGCCGAGTTCTTCTGTCATGACGGCCATAATAAAATCCGTATTGGATTCTGGCAAATAAGGTTTAATCAATGAATTCCCAAGTCCAACACCAAAGAGCCCACCGTGGGCAATTGCATAGTAACCATACAGTAATTGGCGACTGGCATCAGCGGCACTTGGATCCCATGGATTCGCAAAACTCGTAAAACGCGTAATGGCGTAGTGTTGCCCACCATTTGCATTAACGTAATGACTCAAAAAACGTGCTATCGTTTGCAATGAACCAAACAACAACCCACCCAAAGCCGCAAAAATGGCAATGGCCTTACGTGAGACGCCTGACGCCAAGAAAAGCGCTAACAAAATCAGTAAGATAATCAAACCATTCCCATTATCTGGCATGATAAAAACGAGTACCAGGCTCACTGCTGGTAAAACCCAAACCTCGGAGCGCGTAATCGGTTGTTCCCGTAATGGCACATGCCGTTGCCAAGGTTCACGGGCAAAAAATGCGGCAAAATACAAAATCAAGCCCAACTTTAAAAATTCAGCTGGCTGCAGCGTCACAATACCTAAATTAATCCAACCATGCGCCCCGTTAACCGCTGGCATGAAGAATTTCGCCACAAATAACGCCGCAATAATCGCCAGCAACATTTGATTTAAAAATTTTCGTCGCTGCAGGATTTTTAAATTAAAATGATATAACGAAAAAGCGCCAAACAAGCCGACAGCCACAAAAATGGCCTGCTTAATGAAATTGCTTAATGCTGTTGTTGTCCCTTGCGTCGCTGAAAAAACCATGACCACCCCTAACATACTCAGAATGGCATACGGCACCGCAATCCAATAATCTAATTTCTGTAACTTTTTAAACATGCAACTTTAATCACCCATAATCGTATTGAGCGTCGTTTGGTCAAGTGCCTTGGCAATGGCGACTACAAACGCCTGTGTCGCTTCAAAATCAGCGATTGACCAAACTGTTTGGTGGGTATGGATATAGCGTGACGCTACCCCTAACGCTACTGACGGTACCCCTGTTAGTTCACTTTGCGCAGCGGCCGCGTCCGTGCCGCCCTTAGAAACGAAGTACTGATAAGGAATATGGTTATCTTCAGCCGTTGATAATAAGAATTCTTTCAAGCGTAATGGCACGACCACGGTCGGATCAAAGACCCGTAACAGCGTCCCTTGATCCAGGCGACCTTGGTGGCCAGCCCCGCCACTCGTATCATCAGCAGCACTAGAATCAACAGCAAAGAAAATATCGGGCTGCATAAGATTAACCGCGCCATGCGCCCCACGCAAACCAACTTCCTCTTGTACATTAGCCCCCATAATTAACGTATTTGGTGTGGTTACCCCTTGTAGGTCTTCTAAGGCCCCTAATAACGTGACTAACCCAAAACGGTTATCCCAAGCTTTCGACATTACCCGTTGCTGATTAGCCGTTAATACCGTCGTTACCTCTGGCACGATAAAGTCACCTGGTCGTACGCCGTAAGCCACGGCTTCTTGGTCATCTACAAAACCAGCATCGAACAAAATATCATCAACAGCTGGCAGCTGAGGTGCTTGACCACTCCCACGCAGCAAATGAGGACTTACTGAGCTCGACACAACCGGATACACCTGATCTTTGGTAAATAAACTAAACCGTTGTGACGAAATAACTGCGGGGTTCCAACCACCCACCGCTGCAACTTTTAAGGCACCACTGGGTAAAATATCGGTCACAATGAACCCGACTTCATCCATATGGGCGGCAAACATCACCCGTGGGGCGCTGTGATCCGTGTGTTGTTTGACCCCAAATACACCACCTAAACCATCTTGCTGTACCGTATCAACTAATGGTGTCAAATCGGCTCGAAAAGCTTGCCGAACGCGATGTTCTTGACCAGAAGTCCCTTGTAATTCCGTGTATTTTTTAATGCGTGTCCATGTTGTTGTTTCCAAAATGTGGCTCCTTTATGATATGGTCTAACGTCCGGCCTTGTCGGTCAAATATTGCCGTTTCCCGTAGTGTAATTGTGCATCAACTTGATAAAAAATAGGATCGCCGTTGGCAATTTCTAAGCCATCAATCGCTTCATCACTGATATGCTCTAGGTATTTAATCAACGCCCGTAACGTACTGCCGTGCGCAACGATCAATTGATGGCGACCCGCGCGCAAGGCCGGTTCGACGACTTGCTGCCAATAAGGTAACAGCCGCTCACTCGCCATTGCCAGACTCTCCCCCCGAGGTTCAATCCCCGCTGGGTAGCGATGCGTTGGTTGCGTTGTCATTAGTAACGGCGGGACCGCCGTGTAACTCCGGCGCCATAACGCCACTGCTTCAACGCCATATTTTTGGCGTGCGGCGTCTTTGTTTAAACCACGTAAAGCCCCATAATGCCGTTCATTTAAGCGCCAGGTTTTATGCATCGGTATCCAAGCTTGTTGCATCTCATCTAAAATAATATTTGCGGTCACTATCGCGCGTTGCAGATAAGAGGTATGCACGTCATCAAATAATAAGTGGTGATGGGCTAAATTTTGACCGACTTGCTGCGCCTGCTGTTGTCCTTTATCGGTTAAGGGGACATCGGTCCAGCCTGTAAATTCATTATCTCGATTTGCCGTTGATTCGCCATGTCGAACCAGCACGAGCTGCGCTACCATACCTAAACTTCCTTAAATTAATGATGCTTCTATTATAGCATTATTTGCCCAGCGAATCGGCAATCGACTAACCGGCATCCCCATGTGGTGACTTGGTCGCTAGCCCATAGGTAGCACCAATAGGCGGCGCATGACCGAAAGACGAAAAAATACGAACATTAGTGAAACCTCATTCGTTTATAAAACGCTTTCATGCTTTTTGTCTATCAAATTATCGTCTTTTCGTCGCATTTTTCCGGTTTTTTAGTTTAAATTCGGATTTTATGTTGCTAAACTTAAATAGAACGTTTAACGTTACATTATTTTTTTGGGAGGCAATCATGTCTACGATTGCAAAGTATTTTAAGCTCGATGAGCTGAACACATCGGTTCGTACTGAATTCATCGCTGGTCTCACGACATTCGTGTCAATGGCCTACATCCTATTTGTTAACCCCTCTGTGCTTGGTGCAGCTGGGATGGATAAGGGCGCCGTTTTCACAGCAACAGCCGTTTCTGCTGCTGTTGCGACTTTGTTCATGGGTATTGTCGCATTGTACCCAATTGCTATCGCCCCTGGTCTTGGGGTGAATGCCTTCTTCTCATATTCTGTTGTCATTGGTATGGGCGTTAAGTGGCAAACGGCTATGGCGGGTGTCTTAGTCGCTGCTTTGATTTTCTTGGTCTTGACATTTTTCAAGGTTCGCGAAAAGATTATTAACCTGATTCCACAAAACATGAAGTTAGCCATTGCCGCAGGTATTGGTTTGTTCATTGCTTTTATTGGCCTTCATGATGCTGGGTTAATTGTCGCTAGCAAGGATACGATGGTATCGCTTGGTCACCTCACGTCACCAACGTCATTGTTAGCCATTTTTGGCATTATTATCACATTTGTCCTCTTAGCGATGCGTATGCCAGCAGCGATTTTCGTGGGTATGGTATTGACATCAATTGTTGGCATCATCTTTGGTCTGATTAAGTTACCTGCATCTTTGGTATCACCTGTACCTTCATTAGCCCCAACTTTCGGACAAAGTATCACCCATCTTGGTGACATCAACTCAATTCAGTTGATCACCGTCGTGATTACTTTCTTGTTGGTCACATTCTTTGACACTGCTGGTACCATGATTGGTTTGGCCACACAAGCTGGCTTCATGAAGAACAATGAAATGCCGCGTGCAGGTCGTGCTTTGATGGCTGACGCTGTTGGTATGACTGTGGGTGCGGTTGTCGGTACATCCCCAACATCTGCCTATGTTGAATCATCATCTGGTATTGCCGTGGGTGGTCGTTCAGGTTTGACCAGCGTCTTTACTGGTTTGTTCTTCCTACTTGCTTTGTTCTTCTCACCATTATTGACTGTGGTAACTTCACAAGTCACAGCGCCTGCTTTGATTGTGGTGGGTGTCTTGATGGCCAAGAGTTTGCGTCAAATCGACTGGGATGACCTTGCTGTGGCTGCACCGGCTTTCTTGGTTGTGATTGGTATGCCATTGACTTACTCAATCTCAGACGGGATTGCATTGGGCTTCATCTTGTACCCAATTACAATGCTTGCAACTGGTCGTGGTAAGCAAGTACACGCTTTGATGTATGGCCTAGCAATTCTATTCGTCTTCTTCTTAGCGATTGTTGCGCATTAAGCACAAAAAAACAACTGACACATGTTGTCAGTTGTTTTTTTTGTGCTTAATTTTTGGGGCTTGTGCTCGCAGTTCGCGTGCATTCGCTAAGGCAGTTGTCGTAATGTCTTCCCCTGACAACATCATGGCAATGGCACGTTCACGACCAGCCTCATCTAAAGCCGTTACTTGCGTCACCGTCCGTTCATTTTCAGTGGTTTTGGCAATCAGAAAATGATGCGTTGCGGCGGCCGCAACTTGTGGTAAGTGCGTAATTGCTAAGACTTGTGAATCAGCAGCGATCGTCAGCATCTTACGCGCAATGGCTTGCGCCACACGACCAGATACGCCGGTATCGGCTTCATCAAACACAATGGAGACAATATGTTGTTGCTTGGCAAAAGTTGTTTTTAACGCAAGCATCAAACGTGCCGCTTCACCACCTGATGCAATTTTAGCTAACGGTGCTAGCCCTTCACCGACGTTGGTTTGGACATAAAACTCGACTTTATCTGCCCCCGAAGAAATGTAACCATTAATGGGTTCAAAGCGTACAGCAAACTCGGCGCCTGACATCAGCAATTCACTTAATTGTTGATTCACCGCCTGCTCTAGTTGCCGCGCCACTGCTTGCCGAACCTCGCGTAGTTTAACTGCTTGCTTCCGGACCACTTGACGCAATTCGTTTTGTTTCACTTGCAATTGTTCAATATCAAACTCGTCATGGTCCAATGCAGCTAATTCTTGATCAATTTTGGCTTTAAATTGTAAGACATCAGCGACTGTTGGGCCGTACTTTCGTTCCAAAGTGTGAATCAGCTGTAAGCGGTCTTCAATGCGTAACAATTCCGTTTCGTCATAAGTTAATGCACTGATTTGTTCATCCACATCACGACCGACTTCTTGCGCAGTATAATAACTATCCGCAATTGTTGTCGCTAGTTCAGCATAGGTAGCATCAAATTCCGCAATTTCCTGTAATTCGTGCATGGCTTGGGCCAACATGTCAACTGCCCCACCTTGTTCGCCATTCAAAGCAAACTGCGCATTTTGTAGCCGATCCGCAATCTTTTTATGATTTAAAAGCTTGCCACGTGCATCCAGCAAGTACTCTTCTTCGTTGGGTTGGAGAGCCGCTTCCGCTAATTCTTGTTGCTGGAACTGAAGTAGATCTAACCGTTGCGTCATATCTTGTTGCGATGTTTGAATCTTACGCAACCGTTGGGTAATGGCGCGAAATTCCTGGAAAACCTGTTGGTAGGCCGTCTTGGCGGCTTGCAGTTTTTCCCCACCAAAACCATCAAGCAACACGATGTGTTCATCCACATTTAATAACTGCTGTGTATCATTTTGCCCTTGAATATCGACTAAATACTGACCCACGCTGGCCAAGGTTTTTAAATTCACCACCACACCGTTTAAGCGAATGAGACTTCGGCCATTGGCATTCAATTCACGATAAATAATCAGCTCACCATCATCACTTGGCACACCAATAGTGTCAAGATGTGCCAATAACTTATCATTTTCCGGTAAACGAAAAACGGCTTGTAACACCGCTTTCGGACTACCATGACGAATCATTTCCGAACTGGCACGACCACCCGTCAGCATCAATAGCGCGTCAATAATGATTGATTTACCGGCACCAGTTTCGCCTGTTAACACACTCATACCGGCTTCAAATTGCAAATCAACTTTTTCAATAATGGCAAAGTTTTCAATAATCAAATTTTCTAGCATTGCGATCACCGTGCCAAGGCACCTATCTTTCTCGTTATTTTTCCAGTAATTTTTGAATGATATTCGTCATTTGGTTAGCCGTTACGCCATCTTTCAATAATACGAGGACTGAACTGTCATCACTTAGGGTCCCAAAGACTTCCGGGAAATTGACTTGTTCAAACAAATTGGCGACCATTTGGCCAGTACCGGGTTGTACTTTTAAAAAGATTTGCCCACGTTGTGCGCGTTGACTCAAAAATGCTTGTTGCAAAACACGCCGTAGTCGTTGTAAATGGGGGCGATCGTCTTGTTTTGGCAAATGATAATGAAAACCCCCGTGGGCATTTGGTACTTTGATTAACCCAAGTTCGTTAATGTCACGTGAAATCGTTGCTTGCGTCACTGTTTCGCCAAGCGTCTCAAAATGCGCCACAATATCTTCTTGGCGCCCGATTTGTTGCGTTTGGATTAAAGCCAGAAGCGTTTTTTGTCGCGTTTTTTTATTCATGCTCACTGCTTCCTGTATGGTTTAGTTGCGCATAAGTCTGCGTGAGTAGCGCATCAATATCAATTTCATCGGCAATTTTTGGCTGGTCATCGCGCGTTAATACGGCCAAAAATTCAATGTTCCCTTGGCCACCTTTAATCGGTGAATAGGTTAGCGCCGTCACCGAGAAACCATCGTTGACCATCATTTGTGTCACTTTTTGCAAGACTTGTTGATGGACTTTAGGGTCTTTAATAATGCCATTTTTACCGACATTTTCCCGTCCGGCCTCAAATTGTGGTTTAATCAAGGCCACGACATGGCCGCCCATTTGTAAGATATTGGCTAACGGCGGTAAAATCAACCCCAACGAAATAAAGGATACATCGATTGTCGCAAATTCTGGTTGTCCAAATTTAAAATCTTGTAACTGTGAATAGCGGAAATTTGTATTTTCCATGACCTTTACGCGTTCATCGGAGCGTAATTTCCAAGCTAATTGATTAGTCCCAACATCCAACGCATAGACCAATTTGGCCCCATTTTGTAAGGCAACGTCAGTGAAACCACCCGTTGACGACCCAATATCAAGCACCACTTTATCTTGTACGGTGATGTCAAAATCATTGAGGGCTTTCTCTAACTTTAGGCCCCCACGTGAAACATACTTCAAACGCTCACCTTTAAAATGTAACGCCGTGGTCACAGGAATTTTTTCCCCTGCCTTGTCTAGTCGTTCTTCATTTTCACCAAGAATCTGACCAGCCATCACGGCACGCTTAGCTTGTTCACGCGAGTTAAATAAACCTTGCTGAACAAGTAATACGTCAACCCGCTCTTTATCTACTGCACCCATACTTAATCTCCAATTAAAGTCAAAAAATCATCCAATAGTGTTCGGTCAAATGGCAGCCCCAACGTTGCTAACTGGGTCAACTGTTGGCTGGCATCCTGCAAGTAGCGATCCCGGAGTGCTTGTGCTGCCGACACGCCAATCAAGTGTGGTAACGCACCAATTGCCGACGTATCATCTTGATCAAAATCATCCAAATCATCTTGAATTTGAAACGCCAAACCAAAATCTAAACCAAACTGCGCCATCGCTTGTTTAATTTGTGCACTTTCTGGTGCCAATCCTGGCGTAAGGGTGGCTAATTGCGCCCCTAATTGCGCCGCAAATTGGATCAAAGCCGCCGTTTTTGGCGTGTAAATTTCTTGCAATAACCAGTCTGTTGCGGTCTGTAAGTTTTGACCGTGATTTTGCATATCATGAACTTGACCAATTACCATCCCCGCAGCCCCAGAAAAACGTGCCAATTCTTGAACAACCGTAATAATGACTTGATCGGGAATCTTGGTATCAGCCGTGGCCAATGCATTAGCCGTCGTCACCACTTCAAAAGCACCTGTTAACAATGCATCCCCGACCAAAATCGCTTCGGCTTCACCAAATTTTGCATGGACACTTGGTTGGCCACGCCGTAACAAATCATTATCCATCGCTGGTAAATCATCGTGTACGAGTGAATAGGAGTGCACCCATTCAACTGCTGTGGCGAGCTTGAGGGCTTGGGGCGTCACAACTTGTTGAAAACTCGTCAGAACAGCTAACGTTAGTAACGGCCGTAACCGCTTACCCCCATTCAAGACGGCGTACGCCATCATCTCTGAAAACTGGGCATCCGTTGTGACCTGTTTTAAGTCCTGTGCGAGCTGCGCATCAATTTTAGGGCCATAAGTTGCTTGTAGTGCTGCAAATTTAGTCATTTGTTAATTCCAAATCCTTTAATTCACCGTCGTCTGACATGACTTTTGCCAATGTTGCTTCAGCATTTTTCAACGTGTCCTGCAGCTCCTTCACCAAACCCACACCAGTTTGAAAGTCAGCCAGTGCGCCTTCAAGTGGCCGGTCCCCTTGTTCTAATTGACTCACAATAGCTTCCAATTGTTCTAACTTATCTTCAAATGTTACCTTTTCACTCATTTTAAATGACTCGTTTCTATAATTTTTGCGGTTGCCTGTCCATCAGCTAAACGGATCGTCACCGTGTCTGCTGGTTGTAGTTCATCAACGTGGCGAACAACCTGATCAGCTTTTGAGAGTACCACATACCCGCGCGTTAGTATTTTTAGCGGGCTCATGAGGTCCAATTTTGCGGCCAGAAGTTGCACTTTTTCGCGTGGCGCCTGTAAGAGCGTTTGTCGTATCTGCTGCTGCCGTTGGGTCAGCGTCTCAACCTGATGTTGTGCCGTCAGCAGGCGTTGTTGCATTTGTTGACTGAGGCGTTGCGATAATTGATCGACTCGCTGATTATAACCAACATACAATCGATCCGGCTGTTGTAGAATCGGGCGTTGCGCAACACGTTGTAAGCGTTGTGCACGACTCGTGATCAACGCCTTAATACGGACTGTCAACCGCAGCTGCAATTCGTTCAATCGTGCAACCAATTGTGCTAAAGTCACTGGTGTCGCCAATTCAGCAGCAGCTGTCGGCGTCGCAGCCCGGTGATCGGCCACCAAATCAGCCAAGGTATTGTCAGTTTCGTGACCCACCGAACTGATCATTGGTATTGTCGCAGCCGCAATGGTCCGCACCAACGTTTCATCATTAAAAGCCCATAAATCTTCAATGGCGCCACCGCCACGGCCAACAATCAGCGTATCATATTCCCCACTGGCATCAATCCGCTTAATTTGTTTGACCACAGAAGCCGCGGCTTTGTCGCCTTGCACAAGTGCTGGAAACAATACCACTTGTGCCATTGGGAAACGCCGTTGTACGGTGCGGGCAATGTCTTCAATCACGGCCCCGGTCGGTGACGTAACCACCGCAATCTTTTTTGGAAAAATGGGTAACGGTCGTTTGGGCAATTGAAACAAACCTTCAGCAGCTAATTTTTGCTTCAGTTGTTCATAGGCCAAAAACAATTCGCCAATCCCATCGGGAGTCATTTGCTCCAGTATAATCGAATAAGTCCCGCTGGGTTCATAAATTTGGATGCGACCAATCGCATTCACTTTCATCCCCTCTTCGGGGACAAACTTCAACCGATTAGCATAAGAAAACATGGCCGCTGAAATCACGGCTTGACCTTCCGGATCTTTAATGGAAAAGTATAGGTGGCGGCCACGCCGGCGCCCCAGATTTGAAATTTCACCCGTTACATAGACTTTTTCTAAGTAAGGATCGGCATCAAATTTTCTTTTTAAATAGGCCGTAAGTGCACGAATTGTTAAATATTTTTCCGCTTCTGACATAGTTTAATTATACCATTTTTTGTATATATACAAAAAAGCATAGCACGCTATGCTTAATTAAGGAGTGTGATTGTAAAAGCCTTATCATTGGCTTGTCGTGTCAAAATCGCTTGCAGTTCGTTTGCCGTACGCACTTCAATCCGAATTGGCACATTACTTGGTAAGAACTTCAAGGCTGACTGTGCGACATAAGTCGTGAAACTTTCAATTTCTGTTTGACTATAGAATTGTGTCGTCACAGTTACGTTCATGCTAGCCAATGTCCCCGACTTAAAATTCGCCACAGCTGTAGCGCCAGCAATATTAGGGAAGAAATTGGCGATGTCATTTTTAAAGTTGGCAAACCCATTATTTTCATCCGTGCCTAACTTCGACGTATCAGTCGCTTCTTTTGGTAAGACAATCGATTGATTAGAAAATGTTTGCCAGTCCTTTAATGTCGTCCCTTGATCACTGACCGCTTCCGCGTAGAAGTTCCCTGGTGCCAGCGAATCTGATGGTGCATTGGCATACATGGCAATCACAATTGGTGTATCCTTGGATACGCCTGCTTGTTGGCGCACCGTGGCAAGAATTTTCGGTGCAATCTTTTTGCCATACGCAATGCGATCAGCATCCGAAATGTTTTGGGTATACGTCGCCCCATACTGTTCTTTTTGGTATTCATCTTGGGTATTCATCGCCACACCAATGACCATACCAGCCAATTTCAAGTTATTACCCTCTTTAGACATGAAATCTTGTTCGGTCAAGGTTTGCACATAAATCGGATTACGTGAGTCATCCGTTTTCCCATTATCTTCTGGGTTCAAACCATCTGGATTACTGTTACTCTTGCGATCCAAGAGATTAGTCACCGTATCTGCTGACAAGTATTGTCCTTCTTGGAAAATATATTGGTTAGGCTTAAATTTGGTTTTCGCTAAATCCAACAAGCTCGATTCAAAGTGCTTCACATCTAAATTATTAGGTTCAGAACTCGCCGTAATCCCCCGCGCTGCACTGACTAAATAACGGCCGTCCTTAATCACGGTTTGGTATTGTCCTGGGGCACTTTGCGTAATTTGTACGCCACGCGCTTTTTTCGTCGCCGTTGGTGCGACCCGATTCATATTAAAAAAATAGAGTCCTGCAACAGCGACAACCAGGATGGCGATCGCAATAATCATATAGCCTCGGAATCCAATTCGCTTCATTTTTCACTACCTTCTTTTGCTTGTGCTTCTAAGAATTCTTGTTCTGTCCAGACAAGCACCCCTAGTGCAGTCGCCTTTGCTAATTTACTACCTGCATCGGCGCCAGCAATCAACAAATCTGTTTTTGCGGATACTGAACCCGCTACTTGTGCCCCGTGATCTTGTAACCACTTCGTTGCTGCTGGCCGACTGCTCTGTTCTAGTTTACCAGTTAAGACGATCTTTTTACCATAAAAAAACGAATTTTCATCAACTTCAACGTCTGATAGGTACGTTTGATTCACGCCCGCGTCACTTAATTCGACTAAAAGTTGTTGAGATTCTGGATGTGAAAAGTACTGCACAATGGATTGAGCAATCGCTTCGCCAATGCCATCAATGCTGGCAATATCCGCCACCGTCGCTGCCGCAATCGCTGGTAACGTCTTAAACTTTTCCGCCACCACACGCGCCGCTTTTGCCCCTACAAGTCGAATGCCTAACCCAAATAATAGCCGTTCGAGTGAGTTAGTTTTAGATTGCGCAATGGCGGCTAACAAATTGGCCGCTGATTTTTCTTGAAACTTATCCAAGGATAACAATTGTGCCATATCTAAGCGATAAATCGAGGCCACATCCTTGATGTAGTTGGCTTTTAAAAGTTGATCAATCACGCGGGGACCCATACCAGCGATATTCATCGCATTCCGTGAGGCAAAATGCGTCAAACCTTCTTGGATTTGTGCGGCACAGAACGGGTTAATACAACGTAACGCCACTTCACCTGAAATATGGACTAATTCTGAGCCACAAGCTGGACAAGTAACTGGTATCGGATAGGCTGTACTGTCAGCTGGTCGCTGGGCTAAAATCACTTGCCCAACCTCAGGAATAATATCACCAGCTTTATGCAGGGTTACCGTATCGCCGATGCGAATGTCTTTTTGTTGCAGATAATCTGGATTATGCAAACTCGCCCGTTGGACCGTCGTCCCAGCGAGTTGAACAGGATCCATGACCGCCGTTGGTGTGACAGCGCCAGTCCGCCCCACGGTCCACTCAATATCACGTACCACTGTTAAGGCTTCTTCTGGTGGAAACTTATAAGCAATCGCCCAACGTGGAATTTTAACCGTATTGCCCAATTCGACCTGATTATCCAAAGCGTTCACTTTCACTACCACCCCGTCAATACCATAGGCTAGAGTGTCACGTTTGGCCGTATAAGTCGCGATAAAATCAGCAATATCCGCCATTTTTTCAATCACTTGGTTATGGGTATCGGTTGGCAACCCAAGCTCAGCAAAACGTGCCAATGCGCCACTTTGCGTTGTAGCCCCCAAGACTTCGGGTTCAGCTGTGTAGTACACAAAGGCGGATAATTCGCGTTGTTTGGTCACCTGCGCATCAAGTTGACGTAATGAGCCAGCCGCTGCGTTGCGTGGATTCGCAAACGGTTCCAGGCCATCAGCTTCACGTTGCTGATTTAACGCCGCAAAACTCTTTTTGGGCATATAAATTTCACCACGTACTTCAATGGTCAAAGGTTCCGTTAGCTGTTGCGGAATGGCCTTGATCGTTTTGACATTACGCGTCACATCTTCGCCAATTGTCCCATTACCGCGGGTTGAGGCTTGAACAAGTCGGCCCTCAACGTAGGTCAATGCCACCGCTAACCCATCAATTTTTAATTCAAGATTATAAGGTGATTGAAAACCCAGACTTTTGGTCGTACGTTCATCCCAAGCAGCTAACTCTTCTAAGCTAAAAACATCGCCCAAAGAGAGCATTGGCGCCGGATGTTCCACTTTGGCTAAACCTGATTTTGTCAAGGCACCACCAACATTTTGAGTGGGCGAGTCTTGCGTCACAAACTGTGGGAAAGCTGATTCTAACGCCACTAAGCGTGCATAGAGTGCATCGTAAACATGGTCTTCAACAAGGGGAGCATCTTGTTCATAGTAGGCGACCCCATATTCAGTGAGATCAGCTTGCAACTGGGCAACTTCTTGTTGTGCCGATTGAGTAGACAATTGTTCAATTGGTGTAAATTCTGGTAACATCCTATTTTCCTAATCTCATATTAAAGTCGCACTTACTTGGTTAGTCAACCTTCGTAATCGGGGCAAAGGCTGCCAACAACTGCTTCACCCCTTCCGACGGAAAGGCCACCTTTAGTTCTTGGTCAGCGCGATCGCCACTGACAGCCACCACGGTCCCGATCCCCCACTTTTTGTGGGAAACTTTATCGCCTGCGGCCCACGTGATTTGATCGCCACCAGTTGTCCCACTGGTGGTTTTAGTGACTGGTGTAGCCCGATAAGTTGTTGCTTGGGCGCGTTGATTTTTCCGATCAAATGGCAGATCGCGGCGCGGCGTTACCCGTGTATTTTGGCCATATTCGGTCTCAAGTAAGGCTGGTGAAATTTCGTTTATAAAGCGGGAAGCCTCATTAGCTTGGGTCCGGCCATATAGTAAACGTGAAAAAGCATTCGTTAAGAATAACTTTTTCATAGCACGGGTAATCCCAACATAGGCCAAGCGGCGTTCTTCTTCCAGTTGATCCTCGGCCATTAAAGCGCGTGACAGTGGGAAAATGCCTTCTTCCATCCCCACCAAAAAGACCACTGGGAATTCCAAGCCTTTGGCTGCATGCAGTGTCATCAGTGTCACAGCCCCATCGCCTTCTTCAAAATCATCTAAATCACTCATCAAAGCCGTTGTCCCCAAAAAGTCGGTCATCGGATCAATGGCTTCCGGATCATCTGGTTGATACTTCGCATCAAATTCTTTGGTCACTGACAAGAATTCTTCCAAGTTTTCCAAACGCGCTTGGCTATCCGGATCATTTTTTTCGGCTAACATTTGACGATAGCCAGTCCGTGTCATGACAATTTCAGCAAGTTCGGTCACGTTCAAAAATTCCGCTTGTTGCCGTAACTCGTGCATCATTTCAGCAAATTCAAGGAACTTTGACGTGGCTTTTGTTGAAATAGCCGGCGCCAATTCAATACTTTCAATTGCTGTCATATAAGACACATTCAAACGATTGGCAAGTTCCCGCAATCGTGTAATTGAAGTTGCGCCTAACCCGCGTTTTGGTTCATTCACAATCCGTTCAAAAGCCGCATTATCATTAGGATTAGTAACCAATTGCATATAGGCCATGATATCTAAGATTTCTTTACGCTCATAGAACTTATGGCCGCCAACCATCGTATAAGGCATATTCGCCTTGACTAAGGCTTCTTCGACGTTTCGCGATTGTGCATTCGTTCGGTATAAGACCGCAAAGTCACTGTAAGCCATTTGTTTTTCGGCACGTAACTTTTGAATGTTGGCCAAAATAAAATTAGCTTCATCATGTTCAGATTGCGCCCGATAATAGGTGATTTTGTCGCCTTGCCCATTTTGCGTCCAAAGATTTTTGGGCAAACGTTCATTGTTATTGTTGATGACCGCATTGGCCGCATCCAAAATATTTTGCGTGGAACGGTAGTTTTGCTCCAACAGAATAGTTTGCGCGTTGGGATAATCCTTTTCAAAGTTCAGGATGTTGTTCATATTCGCCCCACGCCAACCATAAATCGACTGATCGGCATCACCAACTACCGCTAAGTTTTGTGATCGCTGTGCCAGCATATTGACAATCGTATACTGCGCATCGTTGGTATCTTGATACTCGTCGACATGCAAATAATCAAATTGATTTTGATAACGGGTTAAAACATCCGGTGATGATTGGAATAAATCAATTGTTAACATGATCAAATCATCAAAATCCACACTCTGCGCTCGCTTTAATTCGGCTTGATACGCCGCATAGATTTCTGCTACAGTCTCTTGAAAGGCGTTATCGGCTTGTTGCGCATAGTCTTTGGGGCGTAACATATCATTCTTCGCATTGGAAATCATCCCAAGTACGGTGCGTGGCTCATATTGGTTCATATCCAAGTTTAAGTCATTAATGACCCGCTTCATCAATGTGCGCTGTGCACTCGTATCAATAATCGTGAAATTGCGTGACAAACCAATATTTTCACCATCGCGACGTAAGATACGCACGGCCAAAGCATGGAAAGTTGAGACCCAGATATCGCGCGCCACATCTTCAGACAACAACGCGCCGATACGTTCCCGCATTTCCTTGGCTGCCTTATTCGTAAAGGTAATCGCCAAAATGCGCCATGGCATCACATTCAAGTCTTGGACCAAATGCGCAATCCGGTGCGTTAACACGCGCGTTTTTCCTGATCCGGCACCTGCCATAATCAAAAGTGGGCCTTGCGTGGTTTGGACCGCTTCGGCCTGCTTATCGTTCATTCCATTGATGAGTTCTTCTACTGACATGTGTGCTCCTAAAGTGTAAATTAACTCCTATTATTATACCAGATTTCCACACGAACAGCAGTTCGTCAAATACAAAAAAACGAGCCGCAGCTCGTTTTACTTTTGTGGGATATCAAACCGTGATAATTGCCACGTTTGAATAATTGAAATCAGTTTTTCCGCATACGCTGGATCCGTGGCATAGCCATCACGCGTCAAGGCAGCTGCAGCCGTCTGATAATCTTTCGCCGCTAAGACATGTTGATATTGGGCAGCATTCCAACTGGTGCCGTGGTACAGTAACTCCGCGTGCGCCTTCATACTTTGTTGCCAAGAATCATAGGCCGCAAAACGACCTTGAATTGTTTTCCATTCGCCATTTTCAAATTCTTGTGTCGGCAATACGACACTCTTTTGCCCGGCACGTGCCTTAATCCCAAACAGATTATTGTATTGCGTTGATAGGATTGACGTATGCCAATTCGATTCAAGAATTGCTTGCGCAATACTAATTGAGGCAATCACCCCATATTGTTCTTGCATTTGCCGCGCATAAGGCGCCAGCTCATTAATCCAGGCAATGCGTTGGGCTTTAATATCATCTTGTTTCGTGGTCGGTGGCGTTGGTTTAAAAATTGTCGTTTGCGACCAAAAACTAGCCACGATGGCCAAGATTAAAATTGTGCTAACCCAAAGCCATAAATCTAGTTTTAAAAAGCGCTTTCGCCCGCGTTTTTGTCTTTTTTTTGCCATTAGTTAAACGTATCCAATGCTAATAGTTGTCTAAAATGTTCTGACGTTGCTCGTAAGTGCTGCGGGGTTCCTGACAACGTAAAATGCCCATTTTCCAGGAAGTCAACCTGATCCACCTGATCGATCCCCGTTAAATGATGGGTGACCCAAATAATCGTGCGATCGTGCAATACTTTGAAAATTTGATCCAACACCGCGCGTTCCGTTCTTGGATCCAAACTAACAGTTGGTTCATCCAAAATAACAATGGGCGCATCTTGTAGCAAAATCCGTGCCAAGGCGAACCGCTGTTGCTCACCACCGGAAAAGCGCTGACCAGCCTCTTGCATTTGCGTGTCATACTTGTCAGGCAACCGATCAATCAAGGGCTGTAAGCCAGCCTTACGAATTGCTTCTTTCACCTGCTCATCCGTGGCGGCCAGATTACCCATGCGGACATTATTTAAAATCGTTGTATCAAACAAATAGGCTTGTTGATCTAATACTGCCACAATTCGTGCCAGTTGATGATGTAACTGTTGGACGGGTTGTCCGCCAATCGTCACCTGGCCGGCTGTCGGCGTTAAATCACCAGTTATTAAGCGTAACAACGTTGTTTTTCCTGACCCGGAACGACCAATTAACGCCATTTTTTCACCAGGTTTAATGGTAAAGCTCATCTGATCAATAATACGTTGCTGATCATATTGAAAGCTCACATCCTGAAACGTAATCGTTGGATCAGTCACTTGAACCGGCTGTACTGGGGCTGGCTTGGGGACGGGTAACGCATTTAACCGCTGAAGACTATCTTCATAAAAAGGGGCCTCACTCACACCTTGGTTAACGCCCAAAAAACTATCTACTAGTGGGAAAATCGCTAACGTAAAGGCCGCTATATAGTTGACCGCAATCGTATGACCCGCAAAATGTTGGCCGGCCCAAAAAATGGTACTCATTGCCAATACCAACACAAGCATCTGGATGACGAAATCACGCCACCAACCAAACAATAGCCCCCAATGCTTAGCAGCCGATAATGAGGCCATCGTACGTCCTTGGCGTGCCATCAAATCAGCCTGTCGACCTGACAATACCCAATCTTGTAGACCAAGAATGGCATCCGTGGTTTCCGTATAGAGTTGGGCTTGCAGTTGCTTTTGGTGATGAATGCGTTGCCGATTGGCCCAAAAACTCAGGAGCGGGATGACGACCAAAATGATGGTTAACATGATCAACCACCAAATCATGAAGCGCCAATCCACGACACCAAAGCCTAGGTTAACAAATAAATATAACATTAAGCCCGCGCCAAGCGGAAAGATGGTACGCAAATACAGATTCTGTAATTGGTCTAAATCACCGGCCAACAACCCGAGAATTTCACCCGTTTGTAATTGGCCGCGAATACTGCTTGCGGTACTGGCGACACTTTCATAAAGCCGTTGCCGTGATTTTGACACGAATTTTAGCACCCAGTTATGTGAGACGAGGCGTTGGGCATAACGAAAGACCGGCCGCACAATGCCAAAACCACGCGTCAAAACAATGGGGACATAAATCAATAAAATATTATCAGGCCGTTGCGCAGCACGTGAAATCAAATAGCCTGACACAAACATCAGCGCTCCAGCCGCAAACGTGGTGAGAAACGCCAAAAAAACAGACCAAAACAAACCTTTTTTTTGGTTTTTCAAAAATGGGACGACCCAGTGATCGCTACGTAATAGTTGTTTTATCTTTGTCATTGTCCACCTCGTAATTCTGAACGTAACTGATTCAAGGCACTCTGACTGTCAGCTAATAGTTCGGCCGGTTCACCCTGTTCGACAATCTGCCCATCCCGCATCACCAACACATAATCCATTTGGTCTAACCAGTGTAAGCGATGCGTTGCAAAAAAGACAAGATGGTGCGCCAAGATGGGAGCCATCGTTTGTTTCAATTCATACTCAGTCTCAATATCAAGATGCGCTGTTGGCTCATCGAACAACAACACATGCCGTTGCTCATCTAACAACATCCGGGCCAGTGCAATTCGCTGGGCCTGACCACCAGACACTTGTCGCCCACTTTCACCCATCATCGTATCTAAGCCATCTGGCAACGTTTCGACGAAACTTTGTAGCCCAGCTTTTGCAACAGCCGCCGCAACAGCTTCCTCAGTAGCCTGTGGGGCATAAAACGTGATATTATCTCGCAAGGTCTCATGAAAAATATAGGGATGCTGTGGCATATAAAAAAACTGTTTTTGCCAATCCTTTTGGGCAAAATGTGGAACCGTTTGCCCGTCAATCACTAAATCGCCCGTCGTTGGTCGTAAAAAACCGCCGAGTAGATTCAGTAACGTTGATTTCCCTGCGCCACTTTCACCAACAATCGCAATTTTTTGGTACCCTTGCGCCTGTAGCGCAATATTTTTCAAGACTAAAGCACCATCATAGCCAAAATTCATGTCGCTAATGGCCAATATTGCATCTGGCCCCCATGTGGTTAAGTGCAAGACATCACGTTGGGTAACTTCTGGCTGGTCTAACATTTCTAGCACATCCGTGAGCGCATTTTTACCGTTAAGGGTCGCATGATAATCATCAGAGAAATTACGTAACGGCAAAAAATATTCCGGCGCTAAAATCAGAATGGTTAATGCTGGCAATAAGGTCATTTTACCATCCAACAAGTCAAACCCCAAAAAGACGGCGACCACCGCAATCGACAATGTCGTAAAGAAATCCAAAGCAAATGTCGACGTCATCGCAATTCGCAATGTCCGCATGGTCGTTTTCCGATAATCCTCAGAAATTTTAAAAATTTCTTGACTATAATCTTCGGCCAACCCGAGCTGCTTCAAGGTTGGGAGGCCGCGTAAAGCATCCACAAAACGGTTGTTCAAATTTTTAAAGTTGGCAAATTCCGCATCGGCTTTACTTTGTGCGGCCAAACCCAAAATCACAAAGAAAACAATAATTACTGGAAAGATCAACAGTAAGAATAAGCCTTGTTCCCATTTCAGATAAAAAATATAACTTAAAATCAACCAAGGGATAATGCCTAAGTCAAACACTTTCACTAACAAAAGTTGAAAGTAATTCTTGACGTTATCCAATCCTGCACCAAGTGTTGTGACGGCATTCCCCGTGCCTTGTTCAGCAATAATGGTTGACCCTAGGGCTGTATAACGTTCTAGCAATTGGACGCGATAGGTTTCAACCGCTTGATTCGCATACTTGGCCATCAATTCATTTTTAACCACGATTAAGCCTTGTCGCACAATGAAGGCTACCGCAAACCAACTAACTGGTATCAGCGCCGATTGCACAGGTTGTCCTTGCCAAAGACTCACAATCGCCCGTGCCAAAAAAATACCTTGGGCCAAAATCGCTAGCCCTTGAATCCCCGTTAAAATGATGAGTCCAAGCAATGTGGGAATGATCCCTTTGAGTTTAAAAAGTCTTTTATCAATCATACCTTCTGTTCCTACACGTTATCTCGATTTGAGATAACCTTGATCATCTCATTGCCAATTAAAAACAAAAAACGTCTACAGTCAATTGTAAACGTTTTTCTCAATGTTATTCAACCACTTTGTGGGAAACGATACGCTTGCGGAAAACCCAGAAACTCCAAATTTGGTAAGCTAAGGTTACTGGCAAGGCCGTGATCACCACAATTGTCATCACTTTCAATGTGTAAGGCGTTGATGACGCATTCATAATGTCTAGCGTGTGCAATGGGTTATTAGCCACCATCACACGTGGGAATAGTCCAACAAATAGTAAGACAACCACTTCAACTAATGCCAAACCTGACAAAACAAATGGCCAAGCTTCTGCCTTTGTCTTCAATGCAGTATACCAACTCATTAACGTCGTCACCACAATCAAGACCAAAATTGCCAACGTCCAGACTGGCTTTGTTTGAATAAAGTCTGTATAGAAGAAGAGCAAAACGGCAAATACAGCTTCACCCGCTAACAAAACCGGGTACAAGTACTTGAGTTGTATTACCGCACGATC
>USIU01000004.1 GCA_900554745.1 uncultured Leuconostoc sp. | reverse complement strand
CCAGCAGCTGGTGCTGGGGTGGTAGCTGGCTTAGCAGCGGCTGGCTTCTTAGCGTCTGTTGGCTTTGCTGGGGTGGCTGGCTTCTTTGGTGCCTTAGCAGCAGCGGCCGCTTGCTTACGCTTTTCGTTTTCACTCACGTATTGCTTCAAACTATTATCTGTTTGCTTTGAGTAGTCGACTTGCCCTTCACGTGGCTTCGTTGACCAACTCTTCTTTTCGCGCACTGCTGGACGACCACCAGTTGGTTGCAAACGTGAACCAGGGCGAGCGTTGCGGCTTTGGCCACCGTTATTAGGCCGACTGGCTGCGGCACCATTTGGACGCGCAGCGTTGCGTGTTTGCCCTTGACCGTTATTTGAACGGTTAGGCCGACTTGAACGTGAACCAGCACTTGCTTGTGATGCTGATGACCCTTCTGTCAATTTTGCCGCATGACGGCGTTGTGATGCGGGCAACTCCTTACGTTCTGGGACTGCCTGTTTTCGTGCAGGACGGTTTGAGCCTGAGAATTTCTTTTCTTCTGCCATTTAGTTCCGCTCCTTTTCTGAAATTAATTGTTTAATTTTGCGACTAAAACCGCGATCCGCAATCGCAAATACACTGCGATTTACGCCGATAGCATCGGTTAATTGCGCTTTGGTATAGTCTTGAATCAGTGTGACATGATAAAACGCTGCTTTATCAGCGAATTTTTTAGCTTGACTTTGACCACCATCGCTGGGGAAAAAGGCCATTTGCACCTTATTGCCACGTATTGCTGTTAATGTTGAGTCAGAACCCAACACTAACTTACCAGCACGCATGGCTAAGCCGAGTAGATTTAAAATTTGGTCGTCTTTACTTATCACCAAACAACTCCCGTCGCGCTTGTTGATGATCCACATAAGCGATTAGTTCGTCATAGAACGCATCGGGAATCTTCATCTCAAAGGCTTTATCAAAAATGCGCTTCTTCTTTGCCATGGCTGCAATATCACGATCTAACCTAATATAAGCGCCACGACCGTTGGCTTTTGATGTGGGGTCTAAGCTCACATGCCCTTCTTTATCGCGCACAACACGAACAAGTTCTTTTTTAGGAAACATTTCACCGGTAACGATGTCTTTTCGCATAGGTATTTTTCTTGGCTTCATAATATCTAGCGTGTCTTTGTGCTCGTCTGAGCAGAAACACGTTTCCTTTCTATCAGATTACTCGTTGGTTTCGTCTTCGACAGCTACTGGTGCCTCAGTCACAAGACTGCTGGCCGCTTCAGATTCAGATTTGATATCAATCTTAAAGCCAGTCAAACGGGCTGCCAAACGGGCGTTTTGACCCTTCTTACCAATGGCTAATGACAATTGGTTATCTGGGACAATCACTGTGACGGCACGGTCATTTTCTGGATCAAAAATCACATCTGTGACTTCTGATGGGTTCAAGGCGTTGGCAATATATTGCGCTTCGTCTTCCACCCATTCCACAATGTCCATATTTTCGCCGCCAAGTTCGTTAACCACGGCTTGTACACGGGCGCCGCGTTGCCCAACCATGGCCCCAACTGGGTCAAGATCAGCATCATGCGTATAAACCGCAATCTTTGAGCGATCGCCTGCTTCACGTGAAATGCTCATGATTTCAACGGTACCATCATACACTTCTGGCACTTCTTGTTCAAACAAACGCTTCACCAAGTCAGGCGCTGTTCGTGACACAAAGATTTGTGGTCCCTTGGCGTTATTTTCAACTTTGTTGACCAACACCTTGATCCGATCACCCATCCGGTAATGTTCATTTGGCATTTGGTCTGCTGGTGCCATCGCTGCTTCTTGGTTACCTGGCAAAGTCAAGTACAAGAAACGTGAGTCTTGACGATCCACTTCACCGGTGATGATTTCATCTTGATAGTCCGCAAATTTATTATAAATCGCTTCACGGCTCGCTTCACGCATTTTTTGCACAATCACTTGTTTTGCAGCTTGTGCAGCCATGCGACCGAAGTCCTTTGGTGTGACATCGAAACGAATTTCATCGCCTGGTTCATAGGCACGATTAATGGCCAAGGCATCTTCCAAAGGAATTTCGGTATCTTCGTTTTCAAAGTCTTCGTCTAAAACAACGACTTTGACTTGCTTAATGGCAACATTCCCTTTTTTAGTGTCAAAAACGGCTTCAACATTCTGTTCTGCATTGTATTGCTTCTTGTAAGCCGCTCTTAAGGCGTCTTCCAAGGCTTCAATCACAACCGCGCGTTCAATCCCGCGTTCAGCTTCAAGGGCATCGAGCGCGTCGACTAATTCTTTACTCATTCGCCTATCCTCATTTAATTAATAGTGTGCTTTCTTCCGGCAATGATTGCCAGTTTTGTGTTGGTCCGACGATCAAAACCATATCACAACAGGACCAACCCGTTGCGTTAAAACTGGATATCCAGCACTGCTTTAGCAATTTCATCAAATTGAAGTGATAAGTCACCCTGTGCCGTTGACAAAACAATGCCTTCATCCGTCACGGATTTCACTTTCCCTTGCCACTTCTTTTGACCTTCTTTGGCCGCAAAGAGTGCGACTAGGATTGTTTCATCAGCTTCTTGTGCCCAGCGATAATGCCAAGGTTGCTTTAATGGCCGGTCTGCACCAGGAGATGAAATATCCAATAAGTATGCTTCTGGAATTGGATCTGGCTCAACAGTATCCAAAAGGTCATTAACGGCTTGGGTAAAGTCCGTAATGTCTGCCATCGTAATAAAGGCATGATCCGGCTTATCAACCATGATCCGCAAAATCTTTTGGCCACCTTCTTTTGTATAGGTCAAATCCCACAGCAAATCATTTTGTTCGACTAAAATCGGGGTAATCAACGCCGTGATTTCTTGTTCGACTTTATTTGCCATTTACCTATCCTCCTTTGATGAATTTGTCTCTGTATTGCAAGCAAGTGCCAATTTCATAAAAAATGAGCCGGCCGCATTGCTGTGACCCGCTCATTTACAATATCTATGTAAATTAACACTCTCTAGTATAGCGCAATTTTTAAGAAATTGCAAACAACGTGTGATTTTGTCCAAACAAAAAACCACATTGCTGTGGTTTTACTTGTGTGTGAACCTTTATGACCCCATTCGCTATGCTCATTGAGGCAGTCACTGTATTTAGCTGATGCTATAATAATTGACTTTTAACGCGCCCACGTAATGCTTACCGGTGTAAGTTACGCAATTTCAACGAAAACTTGATCTTACCAAGAAGCCTTACGCACACCAGGAATTTGACCCTTGTGTGCCAATTGACGGAAGTTCAAACGTGACATACCGAATTCACGCATATAAGCGTGTGGACGACCATCAATCAAATCGCGGTTGTGTACGCGCACTGGAGATGAATCCTTTGGCAATGCAGCCAAACCGATGTAATCGCCAGCTGCCTTCAAGGCTGCACGCTTTTCAGCATACTTTGCAACCAAAGCTTCACGCTTTTGTGCCTTAGCAATCTTTGACTTCTTTGCCATATTACTTAATCTCCTTAAATGTTACAACTTTGCGAAGTTTTGGTGAGTACTTCTTCAACTCAAGACGATCTGGTGTATTACGACGGTTTTTAGACGTCAAGTAAATACGTTCACCAGTTTCATCATTTCCTAGAATAACGTGAATACGCATATCCTTACTCCTTAATGTGGTTTGTTAAAATTATTTGCTTGTCAATACAATTAGTTATTATACATGAACCGCGCATCAGTGTAAAGCGTTTTTTATAATTTTGACGAAAACCTGTTCGACAAAATACACGCCCCCTTGCCTCACAACACGCGATATCACGCCTTAAAATTGTGCTTCAAGTGGTGGCACAACTTGCTTCTTACGTGAGACAACCCCTGGCAAATCAATCACGTTATCGATCAATTGGCCATCAAAGGCAGCTTCGACAGCAGCGGTTGCTTCACCCAAGAAAATAGCCTTTGAATTTGAATGCAAGATATCAGTAATGACGAACAAGAAGTTATCGTAGCCTTCTTCAGTCATCGCAGCTTCGATCCCTGCTTGACGTGACAACACATCGTCAATGTCAACCGTGTTAACTTGACCAATGCGGAATTGGTGACCACCCATGTCAAATGACTTGGCGTCGCCATCAATCAATTCCTTATCAGTACGTGATGACAAATCTGTGCCTGCCTTCAACAAGTCTAAACCATAAGCTTCATAATCTTCAAGACCGGCAATGTCAGCCAAAGCCTTCAAAGCGGCGACATCATAATCTGTTGTTGTTGGGCTCTTTAACAACAACGTGTCTGAAATAATTGCTGAAGCCAACAAACCAGCGATTTCTGTTGGAATGTCAAATTGTGCTTGCTTGAATTCGTAGTACAAAATCGTTGCAACTGAACCCCATGGCTTAGCTGTGATGTAAAGCGGCGTTGTATTTGTAAAGGCAAACTTGTGATGGTCATAAATACCGGCAACCGTGACATCTGCCAAATTGTCAACAGATTGGGCTGCTTCGTTATGATCGACCAAGACCACTGTGTCGGTATCAGCTGAAGTAATCACCCGTGGGGCGTCAACTTTGAAGTAATCCAAAGCAAATTGTGTTTCCGCATTTGGTGTACCTTGGGCAACCGCTTCGGCCCCTTCACCAATTTGGTTTAAGAAATAGCTTGCAGCAATTGCTGAAGCGATTGTATCTGTATCTGGGTTCTTATGTCCGAAAACTAAAGTCTTAGCCATGCGTGAATGTCTCCTCGTTCAATATACGTTTATTTTAGCAGAAAAAAATTATTTTGTCCCAGCAATCGCCAATGGCCGAACAAGCCAAGGCGTCCCATTTTTCTTGACGTCCACCACATATTGGCCGTTACCAACACGTTGTGACGGACTATAGTCACTTAATTGCAAATCTTGGACTTGCCAGCGACTAGTCAAAATTTCTAATGCGGCGACATCTTGATCAAACAAGGTGGCAGCTGCGACACGATACGGTACTGTTTTCTTTTGTGTGAAGATCAATAAGCCTTTGTTAGCCCGCTTTGAATGATTAATTTCTAACACGGGCATATACTTAAAGGCACCGTTTTCTGCCACAATGGCCACCTGTTGGTCTGGTGACGTCACCATTAAGGCAGCCTGAATGGTATCATCCCCGCGAAGATCCATCGCCTTGACACCGGCTGTACGCGCGCCGATTTCTGGCACATCACTCAAACCAAAGCGCAACCCGATACCGTTGTGTGATAACAACAACACATCTTGGTCAGCAACGGTTGGCGTATAAGCTACATTAACGACTTGGCTATCATCTGTCTTAAGCTTAATTGCCATTGACGTTTTCTTCTTGTACGCCTTTGGCACCATGTCAGCCAGCGCCGTTTGCTTGATAAAGCCATCATTGGTCACAATCGTGAACGCCCCACCTTGGGCCAAATTATCGACCGCAACCACCTGAATCACATATTCATCAGGGCGCCAGTTGGCCAACTGTTGTGAGAAATGTTCACCCGTGTCTTTCCACTTTGAATCAGGCAATTCATGTACCGGCCGGTAAATCACACTGCCCTTATTTGTAAACATAAATAAATGTTGGGTCGTATTTAACTGACCGACAAAGACTGGTAAATCATCATCAGCCAAACCATTATCAGTATCCGATGCTTTATAAGAACGTAGTGACGCCCGCTTATAATAACCATTACGCGATACCAATACTTGGACATCTTCTTCAGCAATCGTGACCGCCGTATCAATGACCAAATCTTCCACTTCAGCTTCAATTTGTGAGCGCCGTGGCGTAGTGTAGGTTGTCGTAATGGCCTTCAATTCATCACGAATCACATCCTTTAAGGCGGATTCTTCCGTCAAAATCAAATTTAAATGATTAATTTTATCGGTTAACGTTGCAAATTCTGCTTCTAATTGCGTCACGTCTGTATTGGTCAAACGATAAAGCTGCAATGTCACAATGGCTTCTGCTTGCGGTTGCGTGAATTGGAACTTGTCAATTAAGTTTTGCGTGGCATCCTTACGATTTTGAGACGCGCGGATTGTCGCCACAACCTCATCCAAAATCGATAGCATCCGAATCAAACCTTCAACAATATGTTGACGCGCCTGTGCTTTTGCTAATTCAAACGCTGACCGTTTCAACACCACTTCCTTACGGAAATCCAAAAATGCTTGGAGGCCTTGCTTTAAGCTGACCGTTACTGGCCGTTGGTCATGAATGGCCACCATATTGAAGTTGTAAGAAATCTGGAGATCTGTCTTCTTGAACAAATAAGTCAAAATACCTTCGGCATTGGTTCCCTTATTGAGTTCAATGACAATTGACATCCCCTCACGATCCGATTCATCACGGACTTCAGCAATGCCAGCAACTTCTTTATTCAAACGAATGGCATCAATTTTTGACACTAAGTTTGACTTGACAACTTCATAAGGTAACTCGGTAATTTCAATCTTTTTCTTGCCACCCTTAAGGTCAGAGATCTCAGTTTTAGCACGAACAACAATCTTACCACGCCCTGTCTTATAGGCTTTTTTAATGCCGTCCAAGCCTTGGATAATCCCGCCAGTTGGGAAATCAGGCCCTTTGACATAGCGCATCAATGCTGATAATGGCGCCTCCGGATGATCCAATAAGTAAATCAACGCGGCATTGATTTCTTTGAGGTTATGTGGCGGAATTTCGGTGGCATAACCCGCCGAAATACCCGTAGCCCCATTGATAAACAAACTAGGAATCCGGGATGGTAACACCGTTGGTTCATAAGTGGTGTCATCAAAGTTCAACACCATATCAACCGTTTCGTGTCCTAAATCCGCCATCATTTCGCCAGCAATTTTTGACAAACGCGCTTCAGTATACCGCATAGCGGCAGCGGGATCATTATCAACTGAGCCGTTGTTCCCGTTCATGTCAATTAATGGTTCGCGCACTTTCCAATCTTGCGATAGCCGGACCATGGCTTCATAAATCGATGAATCGCCGTGCGGATGGAAGTTACCCATGACATTTCCAACCGACTTCGCTGATTTCCGATAAGGATGGTCATAGGTATTGCCATCTTGGTCCATCGCAAAAAGAATACGGCGTTGCACCGGCTTTAGCCCGTCTCGGATATCCGGTAACGCCCGTTCTTGAATAATATATTTTGAGTAGCGCCCAAAACGCTCTCCCATCACTGCTTCCAGTGAGAGTTCAGTTATACGATCTGCCATATATACGAGTGTCTAACGACCGTCACACGATTAGACACATTTCCTTTCAAATAGAATGCATGCAAAGTCAGATGTAAAGGCCGCGCACCAATGGACGCGGCGAATGAGACTTTCGTCAAAAATAATGCCAACAACGCAAAAATCAAGCGTCGCTGCTTTGGCCGTTTTGCCAGTTGGTAATCACCGGCCCTGCTGATTTTGCTGACTTCGTCGCGACGACTGACTTATTTTCATGCTGACGTGCTTTTTCAAACACATCGCTCGCATTTGCTTGCTCACCATCAACGGTGTCTAAAATTGACCCAGCTTCATCTAACGTGAAGTGAACATTGGCTTCAATCCAATCACGCCGGGGTTCAACCTTGTCGCCCATCAATGTTGTGACCCGCTTTTCAGCCAACACAGCATCTTCGATTTTTACCCGAATCAATGTCCGTGTTTCAGGATTCATGGTCGTTTCCCAAAGGAGTGGCGCATTCATTTCCCCAAGCCCCTTAAAGCGTGTCAATTCATAACGCGCATCACTTTGGCTCGTAATCGCTTCTAATTCATCGTTTGTCCAAGCAAATTGGTCGGCTAATTTCTTTGACGCATATTTCACGCGGTAAAGCGGTGGCAATGCAATATAAACCCGTCCCGCCTCAATCAATGGCCGCATGTACTTGTAAAAGAACGTCAATAGTAGCGTCTGAATGTGGGCCCCGTCATCATCGGCATCTGTCATGATAATAATTTTATCAAATGCCGTATCTGAGACTTTAAAGTCATTACCAACGCCACCGCCAATGGCATAAATCAACGTTGAAATTTCTTCATTTTTTAAGATATCAACTAACTTCGCCTTTTCGGTATTCAACACTTTCCCACGCAAAGGTAGAATCGCTTGGAATTTACGGTCACGGCCTTGCTTTGCAGAACCACCGGCCGAATCACCCTCGACCAAAAAGAGTTCGTTACGTGTCGCATCTTTTGACTGGGCAGGGGCTAACTTACCAGATAGAAGGCGTTCTTTTTGCCCCTTTGCCTTACCGGTACGACTTTCATCACGGGCCTTACGCGCGGCCTCCCGTGCTTCCCGAGCTCGAATCGCTTTGCGAATCAAGTTTTGACCAAAGTCACCGTTTTCCATCAAGAAACGACTCAACGTCTCGTTGACAACGGATTCAACAATCCCACGCGCCTCTGGTGTTCCTAACTTATCTTTCGTCTGGCCTTCAAACTGCAAGAATTGTTCCGGCACACGGAGTGAAATAACGGCTGATAGTCCTTCACGGACGTCCGTACCTTCAAGATTTTTATCTTTATCTTTTAACAAATTGACCTTACGGGCGTATTCGTTAAAGGCCTTCGTCCACGCTGTGCGGAAGCCCACTTCATGCGTTCCACCGTCTTGCGTGCGCACATTATTCACAAATGACAACAAAGTTTCAGAGTAACCATCGTTGTATTGGGCCGCAACATCAACCACAATCCCTGATTGTTCACCCTCAAAGGTCATCACCGGACCAATCGTTCCCTTATCTTCATTTAAGAATCCAACAAAAGACTCCAACCCTTTTTCATAATGATAAGTCTCTACCCGCGCTGGCTGCACGCGTTCGTCCGTTAGGGTGAACTTCACGCCGGACATCAAAAAGGCTGATTCACGCAAGCGTTCCGATAACGTGTCATACTTATACACCGTCGCACTAAATAATGAAGGATCAGGCTTGAATTTAACTGTTGTGCCGGAATGCTCAGTTGTTGGCCCGAGATCACGGAGTGTATCCACAGGATGACCACCATTGACAAAGTCTTCCTGCCATTTGTGCCCATCACGCACGATCGTGACTTGTAAACTTTCTGATAAGGCATTAACAACTGATGATCCCACACCATGTAACCCGCCGGAAGTGGCATAGCCACCTTGACCAAATTTACCACCAGCATGCAACACAGTTAAAATAACTTCCGGTGTTGGTTTCCCTGATTCGTGCATCCCAACTGGCATCCCACGACCAAAGTCCTGTACAGTGATGGCATTATTTTCATGGATTGTGACACGAATATCATTACCAAAGCCACCTAAGGCTTCATCCACTGCATTATCGACAATTTCATAAACCAAATGGTGCAAACCACGGCCGTCAGTTGAACCAATGTACATCCCTGGACGCTTACGAACCGCCTCTAAACCTTCAAGAATTTTTATTGAATCTGAATCATAGTGATTTTTTTCTGCCATGAATACTCATATCTTTCTTATTTTAAAACATTGTCATGATTGAACAATTGTTCGTGATCATGCGTCAATCTATATTATCATAGATTAAAAAATGTATTCTGACAAGACTCAAAATAACATTTCCAATACGTTCCCCCCTTTACGATCACTTTTTATGATAGAATTAACTTTGTGTTTATTCACAATATCGAGGAGTTAAACTATGTTTTCAACAATACTAATGTTTGTCTGTGCCTACTTTCTCGGGTCATTACTCCCGGGATATTGGATTGGCTTAATTTTTTATCACAAGGATATTCGTGATGAAGGTTCCGGTAATATTGGCACGACCAACTCCTTTCGGGTGCTTGGCCCAGTTGCTGGTACTGTGACCTTGGTCCTTGATCTCTTAAAAGGGACAGCAGCGGGCTTGTTACCCCTCCTTTTCCATAGTACGATCAATCCCATGTTGGTTGGTATTGCTGCCATTATTGGACATACTTTCTCAATTTGGATTAAATTCAAGGGTGGTAAGGCGGTCGCCACTTCGGCTGGTGTCTTACTCGCCTATAACCCACAATTTTTCATCATGGTCTCGGCAGTCTTCATTATCATGTTACTGCTCACGTCAATGGTGTCGTTGAGTTCAATGGTTGGCTTTAGTTTTGCCCTGATCACGTCATTTTTCTATCACGATCTCATTTTGACCTTAGTGGCAGCCGCGTTAACTTGCTTTGTCTTTTACCGCCATCGCTCAAATATCCAACGCATTAAAAATGGCACGGAAAGTCTCGTCCCATTCGGTTGGTATTATCACTATCGCAAAACGCATCACAACTAAAAAAGGTTCGGCTAAGCCGAACCTTTTTTAGTTGTCTTTTGTATCAAATAAAATCGTCACGGGACCATCATTGACTAATGACACAGCCATATCAGCGCCAAATTGGCCGGTTGCAACCGGTAACCCCGTATGCCGTAGGGCCGCATTAAACTGGTCATACATCATACTAGCAAAATCCGGTTGCCCAGCCTTGGTAAAGCTGGGCCGGTTGCCTTTCTTTGTGTCTGCAAACAAGGTAAATTGCGAGATCGACAAAATCTCACCGGCAATTGCTTGAATACTTAAATTCATACGTCCCTCAGCATCTTCAAAGACACGTAGTTGACTAATTTTTCGGACCAGATAATCAATATCGGCCGTGGTGTCATCATCGGCAACACCAACTAATAACACAAAACCTGCGTTAATTTGACCAACAATTTGGTCATCAATCGTGACTTGTGCCGATTTGACACGTTGTAACACAACTTTCATTTTACCCACTCCTCAATATCACGTTTAGACACCATAATACGGGAAAATGCGTGGGGGATCAAACGCCGCATAAACAGCGTGGCATGCACCGTAATCAACAAAGCATCTAACGGATCACGTTTAATCATATAAAGTACTAAAAAAAGGACTGATGTCGGTGGCAACAGTAACAAAACGGTTGCCACCCATAAACGCTCAAACCACCAATACTTCAACGCCTGGTCCAAAGTTGTTTGATCAACGGTCAAAGGTTGTACCTGCTGAACGTCATAATGCACCTTTTGGCGGCCAACATACCAAGCCAAAATTGGAATTCCCAGGGTAATGGCTAAGACTAGCCACCAAACAATGGGCTGGTTAATTGGAAAATGCGGTAGATGCAGTAACTTATCAAACAACCAATAAGGCGTCACTAAGACACTACTCGTAATCAGTAACCAGAGTAGCCATTTTTGTGACTTGGGTTCTGGTAAGCGTTGTGCTGTAAAGTAAACTTTTTTTGCCTGTTTATCAACTAACAGCATCCCTGGTTGTTGTGCTTGGGTAATGGGGGCAATGGCCATTAAAATTGGGGTCTTCATTTTGCGCTCATTTCAATTAAAAGTAATAATTAAAAATATAGCATGAAAATGCGCCTAATCGTTTGATAAAAAATGTTCCCACCCGTTTTTAATGGAATGTGCGCTCCACATCATAGACTGCCGGCAGGTTGTTAAGGGCATCCATAATGTTGCCAAGCTGCTCACTGTTCTTCACACCAATCGATAGTGACACTTGTGCCATCCCATTTTTGGTCACATGGCCATTGACTGAGTTCACAAATTTGGTCCGACCATTGACGGCCCGTAAGACGTCATTGAGTAAGCCATTGCGATTTTCGCCATGAACCGTTAAATCCGCATCATAATTAGGCTTGAGCCCTTTTTCATCTTCCCATTGTACATCAACTAAACGTTGCCCTTGGGTCTCGGCCGCCCGAATGTTTGGACAACCAACGCGATGGACCGAAATCCCACGGCCTTTGGTAATATACCCAGTCACGGCATCCCCGGGGACTGGTGTACAGCAACGCCCTAAACGGACTAGCAAGTTATCCACGCCAGCAATGACAATATCGTCTGCGGTAGCTTTTTGTCGTTGGGTAAGTGCCGTTTCAACCCGTTTAATTTCGTGGCCTTCCTCCAGCAGTTCGCGTTGCAATTCCGCCGTTTCTGCTTCTTGTTGTGCTTCACGAATCGCTTCGGTTAACTTGTTGGCAACACCCGGTACGGCCACATCGCCATAACCAAGGGCAGCCAACATATCTTCATACGTATGATAATGGAGTGCTTCAGCTGTTTTAACTAACCGATCAACCGTTAAAATCGCTGACGGATCAAAGCCAGTATCTTGTAAAATACGGGCTAACAGGTCACGGCCAGCTTCGATGTTATCTTCGCGGTCAAGTTGCTTAAAATATTGCTTAATCTTATTTCGTGCTCGTCGGGTTGAAACAATATCCAACCAGTCACGGCTTGGCTTAGCCGTTGAGCTGGTGATGATTTCAATAATATCACCGGTTTTGATTTTATAATCTAGGGGCACAATGCGACCATTAACTTTCGCCCCGGTTGTTTTAATCCCAACATTCGTATGAATGGAGAAAGCCATATCGAGTGGTCCAGCACCCTTTGCCAATTCAAAGACATCCCCACGGGGGGTGAACGCATAAACGCGGTCACTAAAGAGGTCGCCTTGGACGCCAGCCATGAAGTCTTCAGCGTTCTTGGCGTCTTCTTGTAATTCCAAAATGCCTTGAATAACGTTCAATGCCTGTTGATTTTGGTCGTTGACTTTAGCTTCTTTGTTCGAGCCCTTATTTTTCTTATAGGCCCAGTGTGCGGCTACCCCGAACTCGGCGACTTCATGCATCGTATGCGTCCGAATCTGCACTTCTAACGGACGACCACTTGGCCCAATCACCGTGGTATGCAAACTTTGATAGCCATTGGCTTTAGGCAACGCAATGTAATCTTTGAAACGACCTGGGAGCGGCATCCATTTTGAATGAATAGCCCCCAACACGGCATACGTATCTGGAATCGTATCCGTTAACACACGCACCGCAGACAAATCATAAATTTCTTCAAATGCTTTGTGTTTGTCCGTCATCTTCCGATAAATGGAATAAATATGCTTTGGTCGCCCGTAAACACTGACATTTTCTAGTTCAAGATCTTGAATCGCTTGGGTGATTTCTGTCACCGCTTCTTGCACATACTGAATCCGTTCGTCACGTTTCATATTCATTTGTGACGCAATCATATAGTACTTTTCCGGATCCAAATAGCTCAAGGCTAAGTCTTCCAGTTCCCATTTAATCGTACTAATCCCTAAACGATCTGCCAATGGGGCGTAAATATCTAACGTTTCACTGGCAATGCGCCGTTGCTTTTCTTCTCGTAACGCCCCTAATGTGCGCATATTGTGTAAACGATCCGCCAGTTTGACAATAATCACACGAATATCTTTAGACATGGCTAAAAGCAGCTTTCGGTGGTTTTCCGCAAGCTGTTCTCGTGAATTTTTGTACTCGATTTTACTAATCTTCGTGACACCGTCAATAATTTGGGCAATCGTTGCCCCAAACTTATCTTCGATGTCTTGGGTAGTGGCCGGTGTATCCTCCACCACATCATGCAGATAACCCGAGATCACTGTTGCCGTATCCATCTTAAGTTCGGCTAGAATCCCCGCCACCTGAATGGGGTGAATAATATAAGGTTCACCAGATTTTCTGAACTGATTGTGGTGGAGCTCTGATGCCCAGTCATAAGCCAGTTTGACTTTCTCGGCATCTGCTGGTGCCATGTATTGCCCAACCATATCAAGGACTTCTTGTCCTGAATAGCTCTTCGTTCTTGCCATATTATTTTGCGTGCTGATGAGCACACAGTCGTTTGATCGATCGCCAAATCTGGTCGATGTACTTCAAACAAGTGTATGCAAGAAAGCACATTCCCTTCATTTAATTCCGGAAGACACATCACTATTTAAAAAACCGCAACATGCCTTGATACGTTTTCAAACGTAGTTTCATTATAATAAATATTTAATTCATTCACAAGTTAAGTCTTAAAGCGTGCATATTTTGACAAAGAAGCATAAACTAAGAATATCAATTTTTTCTCGGAGGAAAACCGATATGCCTGAAAACACGCAAGAATCCCAGTCAGATGGCGAACCATTGTGGCAAAGAAACGTCTTTGTGCTTTGGTTTGGCGTCTTTATGACCGGGGTTGCATTGAGTGAGGTCATGCCTTTCTTGTCCCTTTACATTGATACCTTAGGGACATTTGATAAAGATCAATTAAGCTTTTATTCTAGTGCTGTCTTTGCCGTTTCTTTTTTAGTAACAGCGATTGTCTCGCCTTTTTGGGGTAAATTGGCCGACAGTAAAGGGCGCAAGCTCATGTTGTTGCGGGCCGCATTGGGAATGGCCATTGTGTTATTTTTAATGGGAAACGTGACCAATGTGTGGCAATTATTTATCTTACGTGCCTTGCAAGGCGCTATGGGCGGTTTTATTTCCAACGCCAATGCGCTAGTTGCCACTCAAACCCCGAAAAAGCATGCCGGCAAAGCCCTGGGAATTTTAGTCACTGGCATGACCGCTGGTAATTTGGTGGGTCCCCTATTTGGTGGGATATTAGCGACCTTTTTTAGTTACCGTACGTCCTTCCATATTACTGGTCTCATCTTATTTCTCGTGTTTGTCCTGACGTTGTTACTGGTTAAAGAATCACCCCGCCCTGCTGCTCTGCGCGTATCACGTGTCTCTACCACAACACTTTGGCAACACATCCCCAACAAACCACTGATTGTCGGCCTATTTGTCACTACGATGTTAGTCCAAACCGTCAACACAGCGATTAATCCAATTGTCAGTTTATTTGTTCGCGAAATTTTGCATCATGGGACTGACACCACGTTTATCGCCGGGATTGTGGCGGCGATGCCCGGTATCGCTACCGTGATTGCTGCGCCCCGTTTTGGTCGCCTTGGGGATCGCGTCGGGACCCATCGGATGATTAAAATTGGGTTTATGATTGGGGTGATTGCCTTTATCCCAACTGCCTTTGTCACAAGTATTGGTATGCTGATGTTCTTTAGATTTTTAGTCGGGATTAGTGATGCCACAATGTTACCAGCCGTTCAAACCTTACTCTCAAAGAACTCCCCAACTGAAATGACGAGTCGGATTTTCAGTTATAACCAAAGTTTTCAGTCATTAGGTTCTGTGATTGGCCCAATGATGGGGGCCGTTGTCGCCAGTTTATATGATTATCGCGCCATATTTATTTTCAGTGGCCTCATCATTATCATCAATGCAACGCTCTTTCACTTTACCAGTAAACATATTAAGCCGGCGCGCATATAAAAAACCTGAACATGATGTTCAGGTTTTTTATAACCACTTCGTCAATAAATCAAGCGGTACGTATTCTGAAGTCCACCGCTGGAGTGGTGTGAAATCATGGCGTTGTTTAAAGGCTAAGTCAGCTTGCTGTAAAACCGCCACCGATTGACCATTTTCTGTCAGGAAAATTTGCCCAATTTGTTTAAATTGTCCTTTGGTGTGTTTGCCCGTCCGCCATAAATGTGGCGTCGCTTCGGCTTTCGGTTCAAAGTGACCCGATGCATTTTGCGTCACCAAGATCCCCTTAAAAAGATGCGTCTCATACTTCTTCCGATCGCCCATAATCACTTACCCCAACTCCCATTTCAAATCTTGTGCCATCAATGACTTCACTCGGTTGCAAATGCAAACGATAATTCACGTCAGCTGCCACCAAGGCTAACTGTTGCACCTTTGCATGATGGGCAATATCCGCTAATAACAACAAATCTTGTGCCGTCAGCTCATGCAAAGCAGCCCGAATAGTCAAGCGTAGCCATTCAATATGCGTCACTTTCGTCAAGAAAGCAATCTGCCCAAACGGCATTGGCCGTAACCAAGTGCCATCATCAAGTGCTGCCAAATCAACCGTGTGTCGCCATTGCACCGTTTTTTCATACCAAATAACTTGATAAACACCAGGATTTTCGAGTGTTTTGGTTGTTGCTAACAAATGACTCGGCACCTCACCGGCTGGTGCAATAATACGCATCTCGCCAGCCATATGTTGGGTCACATTGATGGGGTAAACTTTTTCACCATCAAAAAAGACGTTTAATGCAAACTCCGATTCATTTTCATCTGGTCCGCTAGGCGTATGTTTTTCTTTCGGTAAAATCACAACGTGTTGTCCTAACGCCCGTAACGCCCGAATTAACTTACGTCGGTTTCCTGGAATAATAATGGCTTGCGGCTTCTCCAACTCAACAACTTGCATCACATCAGAAATTTCCAGTGGTTCTAAATACTGTTTATCCGCCAAATGTGGTAACAAAGTGGCATCGCTAGGATTGTTATTCATGATAATCGTTGGGTGCTGCAACCGGCGTAATTCGGATAAAGTAATGGCTGTGGCATACCCACCAGAAGCCGCATCACCCATCCGAAACGCGCCAGAGCCAATCACCAACATCGTGTTTTTAGCGACCTGCTTCGATTCATTTTCTGATTCAAAGGTTGCATAATACTGGCGCGCATTTTCTGGAAATTCTCCGGCCGAAGGCTCCACTGCCTTATAGGTGACATCAATATGGTGTTCTTGCGCTAACGTACGAATGATATTAAAATCAGTGTGCCAAAAACGCGCAATCAACCCATCTGACAACCCATATCTTTTCCCGCGTCTTAACGCCGTAATACTGTCAACATCGGCCTCAATGGCTGTTTCTAATTGATGTAAATGTTGTAACTGATGAAAGAAAAACTCATCGATGTCCGTTAATTCCGCCAGTTCATCAATTTCATACCCACGTTTGATCGCCTCAATCAGCAGGAGTACGCGATTATCTTGTGGATGAATGAGTTGCTGAATCAGTTCATCATCATTAATATGTGCCATATTTGTTGGCGAGAAACTAGCATTGTTAAAATGTGCTGATCGAATGGCCTTTTCCAACGATTCAATAAATGTCCGACCAAAGCCAAGTGTTGAGCCCACCGATTTCTGCACACTATTCAATTGCCGTTTCACATGAACCCCAGCTTCAGCCAGTTCACCAAATGGAAAGACTGGTAATTTAACCACCACGTGATCCATCATCGGTTCCATCATTGCTGTTTGTGGGCCAAAGTTATGCGGCAAGACGATATCTTCTAACGGAATCCCCATAGCCAAATTCATAGCCACCAACATCGTTGGGTACCCTGTCGCCAAAGCCATGCGCGTTGCCATTTGGTCAATATAAGGCGACACTTTAATCACATAAATTTTATCAGTGTCGTCATCGACTGCAAACTGGACATGCATAATTCCTTTCAATTGCAAGATATCAGCGACCCGAAAAGCATAGTTACGCATCTGACTAATCAACTGATCCTGAATGGTCAAAATTGGTGACACGCTTAAGGAATCAGCCGTATGAATCCCAATCGGATCCATATCTTCACTGGCACCAATTTGCATTTTATTGCCACGTGCATCACGTAAAATTTCTAAACTAACTTCTTTCAGACCGTTGATAGCACGTGAAATGATGACTTCTTGCGTCACAGACTGTGATTTTGCGAGGTTAATGGCATCTTCAAATTCATCTAATCGTTCAATAATATGACGCGTATTCGTTTGATTGGGATGCAAAGCCCGCACCATGAGTGGCAAATGCAATTCACGCAATAATTCATTTGCTTCGTCTTGTGCCTTCAGCACATAATTGGTAATCACAGGTAACCCATTTTCGGCCATCAACTGCGTTAATGCGGGTAAGTTATTGACTTTCAGTAACATCTCAATACTGAGCCCGAGGGTATGTGGCAGCGTGCCGTCACCGTGCGACCAACTTTGGACCACTTCCGCCCAGATTCGTAAAGACGCTTCCCCACCAAACAACGGCATCACGGTATCGATGTGATTTTCTTTGATGATGGTTTTAATGTTAGCGACCGTTAGCGGTTGCCAATAAGCAGTCGCCGCCAAGCTTTCCAAAGAGAGCGCATACGGATTTTCATCAATGACGAAAACATCAATACCATGTCCACAAAGTTCTGGCATCACTTGATAGATTGCCGCGTCATGTTCTGCCTCGCGACCAAAATCATTGGCACCCGCACCAATAAAGAGCAGCTTTTTTATATTAGTATTGGTTGAAATGTTCGACATAATCTTCTACCGTTTCAAAGAAATCTGCAAATACAGCCGTTGCTTCTAATGGTCCAGGCGCAGCATCAGGGAAAAATTGCACACTAAAAGCAGGAAATTCACGATGACGTAACCCTTGAATGGCGCCATCCACCAAATCACGATACGTCACGATCATTTTTTTACGATTGATGGTCGCTTCATCGACCGCATAACCTTGTCCCTGCATCGCATAAAAAATTTGTTGCGAAATAATTTCTTGAATGGGATGGTTCATCCCGTGATGCTCAGATTGCAGCGGCTTGAGTTCGGCATCATTTGCCATCGCAAATAGTTCGTGCCCCAGGCCAATTCCAAGCATTGGCACCTTAGTTTGCAATACCCGAATCAGGGTCAACACGCTTTCTGGCAACGTGCGGGGATCGCCTGGTCCGGTTGACAACACAATACCATCTGGGTCAAGCGTTAGCACTTCTTCTACTGTTGTCGTATAAGGTAAGACTGACACATTCGCGTCAAAGTCACCAAGCATCCGCAAAATACCGTGCTTAAGCCCAAAATCAATCACCACAATATGCCGCCCACGGCCCGGGTTGGCATAAGGCTTGGGCGTTGCAGTATTTTGAACCTGTTTATTCGTCAGGACCGTGGCAACCAATTGATCGATAGCGTGTTCATCCGCATAATCCACAATCGTTGCTTTTTGTGGGCCTGTTTCACGTAGATGTCGAATCAGTTGTCGTGTGTCGACTTGATACAAACCAGGGATATTATTTTGTTTTAAAAAGCGATCTAAATTCATCCGACGTTGCCGGTTAACCGAGACTTCCGCTAAATCATGGACAATCATGCCACGAATCGTTGGTTTCACTGACTCATAAGCTTCCGCATGAATGCCAGCAGCGCCAACAACAGGCATTGCAAAAACAATCATCTGCCCATCATAAATCGGGTCAGTAATGATTTCTTGGTAGCCAGTCATCGCTGTATGAAAAATAATTTCCCCAAAGGTCGTTGCCGGTGCACCAAAGCCTAGACCTTGAAATACCGTACCATCCTCAAGAATTAAGTGCCGTTGCATCATATCTATTACTCACAATAGGTCACACACTTGCCAGATAACCTACTTTACATCTCCTCTTAATGGACAATTTCAACGGCATCGCGGCCGTCAATTTCTTGTACCAAAACTTTAATCTTTTCATTTTGCGCGGTTGGAATATTCTTACCAACAAAGTCTGCACGAATGGGGAGCTCGCGATGACCGCGATCGACTAATACAGCCAACGCAATGGTATTTGGTCGCCCAATATGAATCAAAGCATCCAAGGCTGCACGGATTGTCCGACCGGTAAACAAAACATCGTCAATCAACACAATATTTTTATCTGAAATATTCGTTTTTTCTTCATCGTTTAACCCGAGACTGTCGTCACGATTCAAAACATCATCACGGAAATTCGTGATATCAATGGCCATGACAGGGATTTTAACCCCTTCTAATTGTTCCAAACGATTGGCAATCCGGTGCGCTAAAAATTCGCCGCGCGTCTTAATCCCGACCAAGACAAGATCTTGGCCGCCCTTGTTCCGTTCGATAATTTCATAAGTAATGCGTGTCAATGCGCGTTGCAATGATGCGTTATCTAAAACTTCTTTATTTGCCATATGCTTGTTGTGTGGTGATACCGCCACACAGCTCCTTTCTTGTCTACTATTAATCGTGCTTAGGATTAATGGGGGTCAATGTCGATAAAGCTTGTACAAAATAGTCCGGTAATTCACTCTCAAATGTGAGTGTTTCACCAGTGGTTGGTTGTGTCAGCGACAGCGTTTTGGCATGCAATAATTGCCCGGCCAAGTTCACGCCAGGAAGTTTTTGTGCGCCACCATAAACGGGATCGCCAACAATAGGATGCCCAATGTAAGTTAAATGCACTCGAATTTGATGGGTACGGCCGGTTTCTAACCGCACTTTGAGCAGCGTATAACCGACATAACGGCCAATCACTTCAAAATGGGTGACCGCTTCACGACCACCTTCTTGTACGGCTTGTTTTTTACGGTCCACACTGTGGCGGGCAATTGGCGCATTCACCGTGCCGGTATTTTCTTCAAATTCACCGCGAACCAGCGCATAGTAAATCCGGTCATTTTTGTGCGCCTTCAATTGTGCAGAGAGGGCTTGGTGCGCCTGATCATTTTTAGCAACCATCAACAAGCCACTAGTATCGCGATCAATACGATGGACAATACCAGGTCGGAATTCGCCATTAATCGTCGATAACGGTGCATGGTGTAACAAACCATTCACCAGCGTACCAGAGGTATGGCCTGCTGCCGGATGGACAACCATCCCTTGTGGCTTATTGACCACTAACAAGTCCTCATCCTCATACACAATATCTAGCGGGATTGCCTCAGGGACAATTTCTGTCGTTTGTACGGCTGGCGGCTGAATACTAATCACGTCCCCGGCCATGACTTTATACGAGCGTTTCACTCGTTGCCCATTGACGAGCACTTCCCCTGATTGTACCCAATTGGCTAAAGTTGTCCGGGAATATGGCAAGTTTTCATTTGCCAAAATGGCATCAATTCGACCCGTTTGCGTTGTAATATTAATTGTGATTTTGTCCGTCATGGGTATTCATATAGTCCTTAATTTGTTGTGTAATCGTGCGACTCAACCAATATTTCCGATCACGGCCGGCCCGTGTGAAGTGTAAGACGTGCCCATTCAATTGCCAGTTCTCAACTTTTACAAGGGAGATTTCTTCATATTCTGACGTTAAAACATGCCCTAAAAATAAGCGTGGTCCAACGATATACACGCGTCGGCGCAGCACTAAGAGTAATCCCAATAAGAGTACCAGAACAAGATAACCAATGATTGGCAGTATCAGTTTGAACTCCATTTCACTCCAAATAATAAGGCCAGCTAAGAGGGCGATGCCCCACCATAACCAACCGATCTGCCCTGTTATTTCTAAGGGTTGAAAGAACCCACGCTTTGGAATCATGTGTTTACCTCTCGTTCAATGCCAATCCACGCCGTTGTTGCACTGCCCGGCAATCTCCAGGTTAAAATTGCGGCAATTTTTCCAGTCATTTTGTGATATTTCTTAAATTTTTATCGGAAATTAGCTAGAACTATTGTACCATAAATAGCCGGCATTCGTCTGTGTCACACTGTGGGTGCCACCAGCAACAGATTGCCTGGTGCCAGACCAATTAAAAAAATTGGTCTATGTTGCTTTATTTTTTTGACACGGTATAATGTTGTCTATAACGAAAATGTAAGCGTTTACAACAAAGGGGCTTATCCGCTGAGGGGGAACATTAATGACTGGATCTGCGGCCGCGTATGCATCGGCATGACCTGTTAAACTCGTCCTACTGGCGTAATTGGTCTAGTCCTCAACCTGCTATCAATCATTAAAATTGCCAAATTTTATCAGCGTATCAGCCCCGACGCACCTCTTTTCGTGACAACCAACCAAATTTAAACAAAAGAAAGTTGAGAAAACGTGATGACAATTGTTTCTGGTCAAGCTGTTGTACAAACTGCCCGTGAGCAAGGCTATGCTGTGGGTGCTTTTAACACCAATAATCTGGAATGGACACAAGCCATTCTCCGTGTTGCCCAAGCAAAACAAGCCCCGACGATGATTGCTGTTTCAATGGGTGCCATCAATTACATGGGCGGCTATCAAACCGTTGCCCAACTGATTCGTCACTTGGATGCCGCTTTAAATATCACCGTCCCCATTGCCATTCACCTCGATCACGGCGACTTCGAGGCGGCTAAGGCCGCGATCAAAGCTGGCTTTACATCGGTCATGTTTGATGGCTCGCATTTACCATTAGCAGAAAACTTAGCTAAAACTCGTGAAATTGTGGCGTTAGCCCATGCACAAGGTATCGCTGTCGAAGCTGAAGTTGGCAGTATTGGTGGCGAGGAAGATGGCATCATTGGCACGGGTGAAATTGCACCGGTTGCGGATGCCATTGCCATGATGGCAACCCAAATTGATTTTATTGCTGCCGGTATTGGCAATATTCATGGTCGCTATCCAGCCAACTGGCAAGGTTTGAATCTTGAGCATCTCCAAAAACTCACGACCACACTTGACCAGTTGACTGACCGTCAGGTCCCCTTTGTTTTACATGGTGGCTCTGGCGTCCCAGATGATCAAATCCAAACGGCTATTCGCCTGGGTGTGGCCAAAGTCAATGTCAACACTGAAGCGCAATTAGCCTTTCATCAAGCCATACGCGATTTTATTTTAAGCGATCAGGATTTAATCGGTAAAAACTATGACCCCAGAAAGTTACTCGCCCCAGGAGTCACGGCCATTGAAGCAAGTTTGGCAGAGCGCCTAACTGTCTTTGGTGCCCCGTTCAAGGCTGGCAATCGTTAATGCGCTCTAGGTCACGGTGTTAACGGTACATTTTTGATTAAAAAACCGTTATAATAAGCAATATGACAGCATCGTAATCTGATTTGTCTTAATAATAATCGTTTACCGAGGAAATGATCATTGCTTACACTTTATGTTGACGCTGCTCGTGACCCACAAACTGGGTTAAGCGCTGCTGGGGCCGTCCTGATTCAACAAAAACAGCAACAGCAATTTAAATCACCAATCTTTGAGGCGTCGGATAATCATGTTGCGGAATTTCACGCCTTAATTTGGGCATTACAACAATTACCTGACACGTCTGATATTTTAACCATTTACAGTGACTCTAAATTATTGGTCGAGGCGTTAAACAAACAATACGCCAAACATTATCAGCCTGAAGTCGATACCATTTTGGCGCTATTAGCACCTCACCCGCTTGTCTTCAGTCAATGGTTACCAGAAAAAGACAATCTGGGTGCTCATCACTTGGCTTTACAAGCCTTAAAAAACCGACAAATCCATTAATGGATTTGTCGGTTTTACTTGTTTATAGCAAGGTTTTCGCCAAATAG
>USIU01000003.1 GCA_900554745.1 uncultured Leuconostoc sp. | reverse complement strand
ACAACTTCTTGTTGATCTTGTAACGACCAACAGCAGCCAAATCATAACGCTTTGGATCAAAGAAGCGGGCAACCAACAAGGCACGTGATGAATCAGCTGTCTTTGGTTCACCCGGACGTAGTCGTTCGTAAATGTCCTTCAGCGCTTCTTCAACACGTGAATCTGACATATCTTTGTGCACGTCTTTTTCCAAAGTCATGTTCAAAGCGTCATATTGGTCTGAGAAGATGTCGATAATGTCAGAATCTGAACCGAAACCAAGGGCACGGACCAATTCTGTCATCAACAACTTACGTGTGCGATCAATACGGACGTTAGCGATACCCTTGGCATCCGTTTCGTATTCCAACCAAGCGCCACGGTTCGGAATCACCGTTGTGCCGTAGCGTGGGCGACCGTTTTTGTCATTTTCTTGGTTGTAATAGATACCAGGAGAACGCACAAGTTGTGAAACGATAACACGTTCAGCACCATTGATGATGAACGTCCCTTGTTCTGTCATCAATGGGAAATCACCAAAGAACACGTCTTGCGACTTGATTTCACCAGTTTCATGGTTCGTCAAACGCAAAGTAACGTGTAATGGTGCTGAGTAGTTGGCGTCGTGTTCACGCGCCTCATCGATGTTGTACTTTGGTTCCATCAACTTGTAATCGACGTATTCCAATGACAAATTACCTTGGAAATCATCGATTGGCATGATGTCGCCAAACATTTCTTTAATACCTTCATCTAAGAACCATTGATATGACGCCGTTTGAATTTCAATCAAATTTGGCACATCAAGCACTTCTTTGATGCTAGCATATGAACGACGAGTACGGTGCTTACCGTACTTTACTAAATGTCCTGCCACATTTATCACCTCGTTTGTTTTTCGCTGCGTTTTGTTTGTTACAATTCAGTTACAAGATGGCGATTTCCACCTAACTTGACCCCGAATAGGCACAAAAAAAGCAATCGCCGCTGTTTCCGCAGACAACGTTTGCTTCAATATAAAGGTATTGCGGACAATATTTCGCAAAAAGCCATATTTATTCACAGTATTACTAAGAATAATTATACGCTTTTTACCATCATTTGCAAGCCCTTTGCAAGCGACACCCTGTGGTGCCCCTTTTATGATTAAACATGTTCAATATCAAATTCTGGCACATCTGGATCACGGGCAATCTCGACTAACTGCAAGAAATTATCTGGATCAAGTGCCGCGGTGCCAACGAGCACGCCATCAATATCTTTTTGTCGCATAATTTCGCGTGCATTATGCGGTGTCACTGAACCCCCATATAAAATGCGCACTTGTTCAGCAATGACTGGCGAATACAACTTTGCCAAAGTTTGGCGAATTAAATGCGCCGCCTTTTGTGCCTGATCGGCACTAGCCGCTTCACCTGAGCCAATCGCCCAAGTTGGTTCATACGCAATCGTGACATTGCGAATTTGGTCAACCGAAACGCCAGCAAGCGCCGCGGCCACTTGCGCTACCGACGGCTCCGCATCCATGAACTGGGCATACGTGCTCATATCTTCATCCACATCAATAATCGGCCGCAAGCCATTACGTAAAGCGGCAGTGACTTTCAAATTGACGGTCGAATCAGTTTCATTAAAGAACTTACGCCGTTCAAAATGACCAATCAAAACATAAGTAGCGCCAATATCTTTTAACGCTTTAGGTGACGTTTCGCCCGTATAGGCCCCACTGTCTTCCCAATGGACGTTTTCAGCAACAACATGAATCGGGGTTGCTTGCGTGGCGCGCACCATATCGGCTAAAAACAAATCTTGAGCCGCAATACCCGTTTCAACGATACGTTGATCGGGTACCTTACCACTAACTTGCGCCAAAAAATCTGCCACATCCGTCTGTAGCTTGTTGATTTTCCAGTTTGCAACCACAAACGGCACCCGCTTGGCCTTGTGCATTTTTGCCATCATCATTTATCGTCTCCTCGTAACATGACAAACATGAAGATGGCTTCAATGAGTAGCAACATTGCTGTATATTGCGCTTCTTCATTCACTAAGCGGAGCAGGATGTAACTCACAACCAGCACACCGAGACCCATGCCTGTTTTAACGAGTGATCGTTGATGTTTACTTCGCGCCAACAATTCTGACAAATGTTGGTTTTCTGATTGCAATTCTGACACATCCAATTTCAACGCTTCAATTTGATCCAGCATCTTATCGTTTTCTTGCTGCATCAGATCGAAATCTGATTGTGATAACGCATCTTCAGTTTTTGGTTCACGTTTCGTTCGTTTGAAAAGTAACATTATTATTCTCCATTATCACTATTTTACCACAAGAAAAATCCGCATTGCGCACCGGCCATAACAAAAAAGCTATTTTATCAGTCACCTGATAAAATAGCTTGGATGCAGCCGGCGGGAGTCGAACCCGCACGCCCTAAACGGGCACAGGATCCTTAATCCTGCGCGTCTGCCAATTCCGCCACGGCTGCGATGTTGTTTGTATTGACAACTCTATTAGTTTAGCGCAATTAACCTGCGCTGTCAATATTTTTTACTAGACTTTTCCTAAATGAGATTTTTATAAAAGTCCGTTTAACCCCTAGCCGCTGACCTTTACCATCCGAAAACACGCTAACTATGACTACCTTATATGAAGTCGCTGTTATTCCTGTGCCAATTCTTTTATATTTTTATCTTGCTTATTCCACACAGTATGGTACACTGGTCTTGTAATAAAAGTTATTGATTTTGATTTGTTTTTCTCGGAAGGCGCTCAAGTACCAATTATTTATGTTACAAACTACAACATTGGTGAGCACACCAAAGGAGAAACATATCATGGAAAAAGGCACTGTAAAGTGGTTTAACGGCGAAAAGGGTTACGGTTTCGTAACACGCGAAAACGGTGAAGATGTCTTTGCACACTTCTCAGCTATCCAAGGCGAAGGCTTCAAGACACTTGAAGAAGGCCAAGCTGTTGAATTCGAAGTTGAAACTTCAGACCGCGGTTTGCAAGCTGCAAACATCGTTAAGTTGTAATCTTAGCAACTAACACAAAAAACTCGCTTCGGCGAGTTTTTTTGTGTCGAAATTTCGTGGTATAATGAATATGTTAGATTAAACACAAATTAAGGAGTTTAGCACACATGGCTAAGTTAGTATTGATCCGTCACGGTCAAAGTGAATGGAACGCATTGAACTTGTTCAACGGTTGGATTGACACAAAGTTGTCAGACAAGGGCGTTGCCCAAGCAAAAGAAGCTGGTGAATTGTTGGCTGCCGAAGGCATCCAATTCGACCAAGCTTACACATCTGTTTTGACACGTGCCATCACAACATTGCACTATGCTTTGGAAGAAGCTGGTCAATTGTACATCCCTGAAGTGAAGTCATGGCGTTTGAACGAACGTCACTACGGCGCTTTGCAAGGACAAAACAAGGCCGAAGCTGCTGAAAAGTGGGGTGCTGAACAAGTCCACATCTGGCGTCGTTCATACGACGTTTTGCCACCATTGTTGGATAGCTACGATGAAGAAGTGACTGTCCAAGGCAAGACATACCCTGCCTTTGATCGTCGTTACGCCGATGTTCCTGAAGGTGAATTGCCATTAGGCGAAAACTTGAAGATTACTTTGGAACGTGTTTTGCCATTCTGGGAATCAGACATCGCCCCACAATTGAAGGCCGGCAAGAACGTTGTCATCGCTGCCCACGGTAACTCATTGCGTGCCTTGGTTAAGCATTTGGAAAACATTTCAGATGAAGACATCTTGAATGTTGAAATCGCTAACGGTCAACCATTGGTTTATGACCTTGCCGATGATTTGTCAGTTATTTCTAAGAAGACTTTGACAAAGTAATCTTTCTAACCTAGTGATCATCAGATGACTAGGTTTTTTTGTACCCTCTTGATCACAAAAAAGCCGGCATACGTGATGTATGCAGGTTTTTTAAGATTGCCCCTGCTGGATTCGAACCAGCGCATAGCGGTACCAAAAACCGCTGCCTTACCGCTTGGCCAAGGGGCAATAGTTAATTTATTCAGCCGTTAACTATTAATCGGCTATGGGAGCGGTAGGATTCGAACCTACGAACCCGAAGGAACGGAGTTACAGTCCGTCGCGTTTAGCCAGACTTCGCTACACTCCCATGTCTCAAACAACTATATTATAATAACAAATATTTGAGACCTTGACAACCCCTTTAGTGGATTTTTTTCCAATTTTGTTTAAATGAGTCACGGAGTAACCCAACAGCTGTCCAGAGCGAGACCACAATAATGAGCAGTTTTAGCAATTGCACATCCATGCTCGTAAAGAACTTGGCCGCAACAATCACCCCTAATATCCCACCAATCGTGACACCGGCAAAACCACGCCATGACACACGATCCATTTTGATCACATTCCAAGCCGTTGTTGGCATAATCAAAGCGGCATCTAACATCATCACCGGAAAAGCAATCGCTGGGTTAACCCCCATCAGGGAGAAGAAAATCAGTTCGGGCGCATAATTGCCCAGTCCCATCGTCATCAAAATCCCTACGCCCACATTAAATGCAATCCCTAAGACGAGCCACCAGCCATGTAAGCCGTGTACCGTTAAGGCGTTATCCGCCCCAGGATTGGTGATCATCCGAATGATCATAATCACAACGGCGATAAACAGAGCCGCTGACATCACGCGTTGCACGGTTGGGGCATGCCAATTTTTCGTGACGTGTGTCCCAACGTAGGCACCCACAACGGCGGCCGTCGTCATCGGCAGCAACGTGCTGAGTTCGACTTTCACTGCGGTAATGAAAAATAACGCTTCGACCATGACCGGAATGGCATGCATCGCATTGAGCGTCCCTGGTAATTGTCGATCATCATCAAGGTAGTGTGTTGCCCGAAAGGCGGCCGTCGTTGTGGCAAAAGAGCCAATTCCAAGGGTGTCCCCAAAATCGGTGACAAACCCAATGAGCATCCCCAGCCCAAAACGCTGAAAAATCGGCTTTTTTTGTTTCAAATAGGCCCGAACGATGAGCCCAATCATCAACACCATCACCGTGATTAATAAAATTTGAATACTTAATAGGATTATTTTTTCATACATCGTGTCTTACTCGTTTCAAAAAATCAATACACACTATTGTATCAGAATTTAATCACGATTTCTCACGTGGCGGTCAACGCAGCGAGTCACCACAAAAAAACGTGCTCATCGTTGATCAGCACGTTGTCGGATTCTTATTCATTACCAAATTTGTACCCGTTTTGCTGGGTCTAACCACATCCCATCATTTGGTTGAACGTTAAAGGTGTCAAAGAACGTATCAAAATTCTTCACTTGAACGTTCACACGCAATTTCGCTGGACCATGTGGATCTGAGGCCGCGAGGAGCTGCATATATTCTGGTCGCGCCTTCATCCGCCAAATCGTCGCCCAACTTTCAAAGAAGTCAGTGGCGGAGAAATCCGGCTCTTGCGCAGCTGCCGCTAAGGCCGCCGCCAAGCCACCCAAATCAGCGACATTTTCAGACACAGTGAGTTTGCCATTGACTGTCGCCCCATACGAATCCAAGCCGTCAAACTGCGCCACGACCCGATCTGTGCGCACCTTAAAGGCGGCAAAATCTTCATCCGTCCACCAATCCTTCAAACTCCCAAATTCATCAAATGACGCCCCATTCGTATCAAACGCATGCGAAATTTCATGGGCGATGACTGCGCCAATCCCACCATAGTTCGCTGATGACGACTGTGCCAAGCTATAAAATGGCGCTTGCAGGATTGCTGCTGGGAAGACAATCTGGTTTTGCTGAGGATCATAGTAAGCATTCACCAGATGGGCTGGCATATGCCATTCGCTACGATCGACTGGCTGTTGCCACTGCGCCCATTCATGCGCGATTTCCACTTGTCGGAATTGTAACGCTGTTTCGAGCAACGTCGCCCCCGGTTGGACCACCTTTTTGGCTAAGCGGGCTGGGAGTTGTTCTGGATAGCCAATATGTGGCACGATGGTATTTAATTTCGTAATGGCTTTGTCGCGGGTTGCGGCTTGCAACCAGTCATTGGCTTGTAGGCGTTGCTTGAACACCTCAATCATCTTGGCCACTTTGGCTTCAACATCGGCCTTGGCGGCTGGTGAGAACTTTTCTTGGGCGTAATAGTAACCGATCGCTTGGTTAAATGGCCGCGCTGCCAAATAAAATGCCGCTTTGTCCGCTGACATCGCTTCCGGGGCGCCCGTCAAATCACGCTGATATTGTCCACCAAGCACACGCACATCATCCGATAGATAGCTGGTAAAATCATTGACAACAGACAGAATCAAATACGCTTGTAAGAGTGGCCAAGCCTCTTCCGAAAAGAATTGGTTAGCAGCCGCCCAGAAGCGTTCTTCAGGCACAATCACTTGATCGGGTGTCTGACCAACCAAGGCGGTTAAAATCGCGTCTAACGGCAATTCTGGGGCTAATTTTGTAAAGTCTGCCCAGGCATACGGATGATACAACTTCGCATACTCGTGCCCTTCTTCTTGACTCAAAACGACCGCAGCCGCACGGGCATCAAAGGCCAGATAACGGTCAATCAAATCAGCCGCTTCTGCCTCAGAAAAGCCAAATTTTGGCAGTAAGGCTGTTTGCGCAGCCCGAAACTTTGCTAACAAGGCTTGTCCTTGTTCGTGGCCAGGTGCATAGTACGTCGTATCTGGTAGGACCAAACTAATCGCGCTGGCCCATAAAACATTGGTCCGGGCATCTTTAAAATCAGGTCCCACACCAAGTGGCAGCGCATTGGGTAAGCCTTGCTTTTCCAATTCGGCAATATGTTGCGCAAAATCAGCAAACGAAGTGTAACTTTGATATTGTTTCAATAACGCTTGCACGGGTTGGGTGCCTTGTTGGTCACGGGTCGCAAAATCAGAAGCTAAGCGATGATACGCAATAAATTGTGACAAAATCGGTGAGTCCGGCAAGTTTTTCCCCGCTTGCCAGTCCGCCGTCACTGTCAGTAACCACTTTTCAATCTCATCAGATAAATCACTAAAACCACCTGTTCGTGGCTTATCGTCCGGAATCACCGCAGTCTTTTCCCAAGCGCCATTCACCGCATCATAAAAATCATCTTGTTGTCGTACCATCTTGTACCGCCTTTTTATTAGTAATTAATTACAATCATACACCAGTTATCGACTAAACGCACGTTATTATCATTTTTCTATCATAAAAAAGCTATAACAACCGGTAACCAGTTGTTATAGCTTTTTTAGTCTCTTAAACCTGTTGCGCTTTATATAGTGCCGCTTCTTCAGGTGTGGCCAACACAAAGTGACCTGGGTTGACTTCAATCATTTCCCGTGTTTTACCATCCGTTTCGATACTTGTATCGTATTCCAACGGTTGACGTGCCTTTTCCACTTCGGGATCAGGGACTGGAATGGCTGAGAGCAAACTCTTTGTATAAGGATGCAAGGGGTGATTATAAACCGCATCCGCAGACCCGATTTCCAGTAACTTACCCCAGTGCATCACCCCGATACGATCAGAAATATACTTGACCATTGACAAGTCATGGGCGATGAAAAGATAAGTTAACGAGTGCTTCTTTTGCAACTCTTTCATCAAGTTCACAACTTGCGCTTGGATCGAGACATCCAGCGCAGAGATCGGTTCATCGGCAATGATGAACTTTGGATCAACCGCTAACGCACGGGCAATCCCGATACGTTGCCGTTGCCCACCCGAAAATTCGTGCGGGTAACGGGTAGCATGATCTTTGTTCAAACCAACCAAATCCAACAATTCTTGCACTTTTTGGTCACGTTCCGCCTTAGAACTGGCGAGTTTATTGACGTCAATTCCTTCGGCAATAATGTCACGCACTTTCATACGCCCATTCAAACTGGCCTGTGGGTCTTGGAAAATCATTTGCGCATCCTTACGGAATTCCGCCAATTGCTTTCCCTTCAACTGCGTGACATCTTTTCCTTGGAATAAAATATCACCAGCTGTTTGTTCATAAATCTTTAAAATTGTCCGACCAATTGTGGTCTTACCAGAACCTGATTCACCAACCAGGCCAAAAATTTCGCCTTCGTAAATATCAAAGCTCACATGATCAATTGCACGTACTTCGTTGGCCTTACCTTGGTTAAAATACAACTGCAGATCTTTTAGCTCAACTAACTTCTTTGGTGCTTCTTCAGTCATGATTAAGCCTCCTGTCCTTGTATTTCTTGCCAACGGTCCCAACGCTTTTGAATTTGCGCTGGTGGCGTTACCCTTGGCGCACGCTCATCTAACAACCAAGTTGCAGCGTAATGCGTGTCGCTCACCTTGAAGAATGGTGGTTCTTCTTTCAAGTCAATGGCCAGAGCGTAAGCATTACGCGGTGCGAATGCATCCCCTTTTGGTGGCTCCAACAAATCCGGTGGTGTTCCTGGAATCGCTTCTAACGTCCCCACTTCGGTATCGGTTGTTGGCATTGAATTAAGCAAGCCCCATGTGTAAGGGTGTTGTGGATTAAAGAAGATTTCATCCACAGTCCCGTATTCCACAATCTTACCCGCATACATTACGGCAACGCGGTCAGCCATACCAGCCACGACACCCAAATCGTGGGTGATGAAGATAATTGAACTTGATGTTTCACGTTGTAGCTTCTTCATCAAGGTCAAAATTTGGGCTTGAATCGTCACATCCAGCGCCGTCGTTGGTTCATCAGCGATTAGAATTTCCGGATCAGCCGCCAAGGCGATGGCGACCACGGCCCGTTGCCGCATCCCACCAGACCATTGATGTGGATAATCGTTGATGTGTTCTTCGGCGTTCGGAATCCCAACCCCCTTCATCAACTCCAATGCGCGGGCTAACGCATCTTCTTTTTTCATCTCACGATGCTTCATGAGCGGTTCTGCAATCTGCATCCCAATCTTCATCGTCGGATCCAAACTCGTCATGGGATCTTGGAAAATCATGGCAATTTCGTTTCCACGCACGGATTGCCATTCTTCTTCTGTCAAATCAAGCAAATTACGGTCTTTAAACAACAGGCGTGAATTATCAGGAATGCTAGCATTTTTGGCATTTAGCCCCATCAATGTCTTAGTTGTCACTGACTTACCAGACCCTGATTCACCAACAATCGCTAACGTTTCGCCTTTGTTTAGGTCAAACGATACATCACGAATCGCTTGCACTGTCCCAGCATACGTGTTGAAGTTCACGTGCAAATTTTCAACTCTTAATATCGGATTACTCATTCTCTTGCACACCTCTTAATCTTCACTCGCACGTGGGTCAAATGCATCACACAAGCCATCACCCAACAAGATGAAGGCCAACGAGATCAATACCAACACGGCTGAAGGAATTAATACTTGATAAGGATAGAATTGCAACATTGATTGCGCATCCGCAATCAATGATCCCAATGATGCTGTCGGTGGCTTCACACCCAAGTTAATGGCTGACAAAACCGCTTCGAACATAATCGCACTTGGCACAGTCATCATGATTTGCACAATGATTGTCCCCGCCATGTTAGGAATCAAATGTTTCACCGCAATTTTAAATGAGCTTTCGCCTAATGACTTGGCAGCCAAAACGTAATCACGTTCTTTTAATGACAACGTCATGTTCCGGACTTGACGCGCCATACCTAACCAACCTGTCATGGCAATGGCCAAAATAATTGAAGCAATCCCACTACCAAACAACAAACCAAGCATCGTCACGATGATTAAGTTCGGAATAGATGACAAAATTTCAATGATACGTTGCATCGCGTTATCGACCCAGCCGCCTTTCCAGCCAGAGAAGACACCGTAAGCCACACCAATCACCAAATCAATGAATGTGGCCACAATGGCTACTAACAATGAAATACGCAACCCAACAGTGACACGCTTGGCCATTGAACGACCAATGTTATCGGTACCTAGGATAAACTTTTCCCCATCCGGTACCCCTTGTTCGCTATAGGCGTTGGTTGACGTTGTGTCTCCCGGCGCCTTGATTTTACCGTCCCAACCAGGAATTGGTAAACCAGAGTTTGGGGGTAAGTTCTTATACACCCCGACTTTATCAGAATTAAATGAGTTGGCTGCCTTTTGTGGGACGAAAATATTCGACACCACGGCGAAAACCAACACAATAATTAAAAACCACATGGATACAACCGCAAGCTTATTGAGCTTGAGGCGACGCCAAGCATCTTGCCAAAATGACAAGGCTGGCTTTGAAATATGTTCGTTGGCATCAGAGCTTTGTGCGCCAACGATGACAAAATCTTCAGTATTTGCTGCCATCATAAGCCTCCTTATTGCAAACGAACACGTGGATCAACGATCGCCGTGAGCACATCTGTAATCAAAATCATCAACATCAACATTGCCGCATAGACAATGGTTGTGCCCATGATAACCGGGAAGTCTTTTGATGGAATAGACAACACGAACTGTTGCCCAATACCAGGAATCGAAAAGATTTGTTCAATCAATGTTGAGCCTGTTAACAAACCAGCCGCCATGGGGCCGATCAATGTCAAAACCGGAATCATTGAGTTACGGTAAGCGTGTTTGTTAACGATTTCCTTCTCACTTAAGCCTTTGGCTTTTGCTAATTGCACGTAATCAGAACTCAATGATTCAATCATTTCTGAACGCACAAAGCGTGTGGTAATCGCCGCTGGACTCACTGCCAAAGCAATGGTTGGCAAAATAGTTTGTGAGAACGAATCACCCCAGCCAGAAACTGGGAAAAGTGGCCACTTGAAGCCAAAAAGATAAACGAGAACAATTCCCAAAATGAAACTTGGTACTGAAATGCCTAACGTTGACAAAACACCCAATGTGCCATCGATCTTATTGTTCTTGTTACGAGCTGAAACCGCACCCATAATCAAGCCAGCAATGACACCAACAACTAGTGCTTGAGCCCCTAGAGCTGCCGAAACTGGCAACCGTTGCCCAATCAACATGCTAACTGGTTGGTTTTGATATTGGAATGAAATACCAAAATCACCATGGGCAACCCCAACCAAATAATTGAGATATTGTTGCCACAATGGCAAGTCTAACCCATAGGTTGTCTTCAACTGCGCCAATGCTTCTGGCGTCAGCTTCGGGTTGTTAAACGGCGTTCCTGGCATGATTTGCATCAAGAAGAACGTCGCTGTAATGACTAAGAATAGCGTGAAGACAAGCCAGCCTAGTCTTTTGAGAATATATTTCAACATAATTATGACTTCCTATAATGAACAAAATAAGAATTAACTTGCGTCAATCCTTATTTGTTATTGCTTATATTTTAATGATACCAGCTTTTACTTCTTAACGGCGAACTTCCAGTCTTGGTTCAATCCTGTTGAGTTGATGATGATACCCGTTACCTTAGGATTTTGGAGTGAGTAACCTGAACGGAAGTAAAGTGGGTTAAAGTTGCTGTCCTTGAACAAGTCTGCTTCAGCCGCCTTATAGTCGTTATCACGCGCTTCTTGCTTCAAAGCATCTGTTGTTTCAGCCTTGTTAACTGCGTCTGTATAAGCGACGTTCGTAAAGCGACCATCGTTGTATGAAGCGCCATCCTTGAACAAGTCATAGAAAGTTGATCCTTCTGGATAGTCACCACCCCAAAGTGTGACAACGATGTCAAAGTTTTGGGTTTGTGAATCCTTCAAACGTTGTTGGAATGGTACAAACTTTTCTTCGATCTTAAGACCAGGCAAAGCCTTTTCCCATGATCCTTGGAGGTAATCCAATGTTGTCTTACCAGCTGGTGAGTCCGCATCTGACGTGATTGTCAATGTGGCACTTGATTCACCAACTTCTTGCAAACCTTGCTTGAACAATTCAGCAGCCTTCTTTGGATCGTATGTGTAACCAGGAGCTACATACTTCGCCAAGTCTTCACCAGTAGCTGTCTTGGCTAAGCCAGTTGGCACCAAACCAGTAGCTGGTGATGAAATACCGGCAGTTACTTGATCAGTCAATTCCTTACGGTTAGTTGCCAAGTTCAAAGCTTCACGGATCTTCGCGTTAGCCAAGAACTTGTTCTTGCCTGTTTGGTTATATTCCAAATAAGCAGTTGTCGCTTCCGGTGTCTTGACGACATCCTTGTTGTTCTTGTTAGCCTTGTACAATTCAGGTGTGTTTGAAATTGACACACGATCAATCTTACCCTGCTTGTACAATTGTACAGCTGTTTCAGGCTTTTGAACGACTTGAACGTCAATTTCCTTTGTCTTAACGTTCTTAGCGTCCCAGTAGTTGTCGTTCTTCACAAGCTTGAACGTGTTGTTTGTTCCGTTCCAGCCTTGAACCTTATATGGACCAGAATACAATGCAGTGTCGGAAGTTGTCGCATACTTCTTGCCTTCCTTATTCACAAAGCTTTCCTTTTGTGGCATGAAGTTAGCAAACGTCAACAAGTATTCAAATTGTGGCATTGGGCGTTCCAACTTGAATGTCAACGTGTTACCCTTAGCTGTCACACCAAGTGTGTCAACAGCGGCCTTACCAGCAGCAATCTTATCGGCGTTTTCAACACCAGAAGCCAAGTAAGCATATTGTGAGGCTGTCTTTGGGTTCACGATACGTTGCCAAGTGTAGACGAAGTCTTGGGCTGTCAACTTTGAGCCGTCAGACCACTTCAAGCCATCCTTCAAGACAACCGTGTAAGTCAAACCATCGTCAGAGTGCTTCACTGACTTAGCCAATTCAAGTTGTGGCTTACCCTTGGCATCCACACGCATCAAGTTGGCACCAGAGTTACCAATGATTGTGCCTGAATACGTATCCGTATTTTTAGAGATGTCCAATGTTTGAATTGGTGTTGGCAATTGGAATGACAAGTTCTTGCTATTGTCTGATGAACCGCCCCAAAGGCCAGCAGCGCGTGTACCGCCACCAACAACGACTACAGCAGCCGCACCAAGGGCTACCTTCTTCCATGTTTCCATAGCATATATCCTCCCGAGATATAAATGTTTGTGTTTTAAATTCTTTATTAACAGATATTAGTATAACATGTGCTTTTCTCATGTACAACTAATTATTTGTTATTTTTTTGAAATAATGGGTTTTAACACATTTTTATGAGATTACATCCATAAATAACTGTCCGAAATTAAAGACAATCCTTACGCTAATTTACGATCAGCCCAGCGTGCCACCAATGATAAGCCATAATTTAAGACAAAGTAGACCAGTGTAATCACAATCAAAACTGGGATAATATAGGTCGAATTTTGCGCATAAACAATTTGGCCACGATACATCAATTCGGCCAGCACGATTCCCATGGCCAAACTCGTATCCTTCACCAAGGAAATCAATTGTGAAATGATTGGCGGAATCATTTTCTTGTAGGCTTGTGGCAAGATGATGTAGAGCATGGTTTGCATGTTGCTCAAACCGTTTGCTCGCGCGCCTTCAAACTGGCCAATGTCCACAGATTCCAACCCACCACGGACAATTTCCGCTAACATAGCTGATTCAAATGTACTCATGGCAATGATTGTGGCCCAAAAAACGGATAAATGAATCCCAATCTTTGGCAACGCAAAGTACACAAAGAAAATAATTAACAACAGTGGTAAGTTGCGGATGACATTATTGATTGTCCCGACAAATTTTGAAAAATACGGGATCCGTTCAAATTGAATAATCCCAACAACCGAACCAAAAATCAAACTCAAAATAACTGAAATGATGGATACACCCACGGTAATCCCCAGGCCGCCTAATAGATACGTCACATTTTGTGGTGTAAAGGCACTAAAAAATCCTAATGTCGCCATAATTCCTCCTTACGCCGCCTGCTTGAGCTTACGCTCAAGGTGCTGCATATAGTAACTCAACGGTAGGGTAATGATGAGATATAAGATACCAACAATGATATACGTGCTAAATGTTTCAAACGTATTAGCCGCAATCATATTGCCTTGATACATCAAATCCAAACCACCGACAAAGGCTAAAATCGATGAGTTTTTAACCAAATTGATAAATTGGTTACCAAGTGATGGCAGCGCTACGCGGAAAGCCTGTGGCAAGACAACGTGACGCATGGCTTGGGCAAACGACAAACCATTGGCCCGCGCACCTTCCATTTGACCACCGTTAATAGATAAAATGCCGGCACGCACAGTTTCAGCAATAAACGCTGATGTATACAGCATCAACGCCACCGTACCAGAAACAAAACCACTCATTTTAATGTATTGCGATACGACCAAGAAGAAGAAGAAAGTAATGACCAACAATGGGATATTACGGAAAACTTGGACATAAATATTCCCAATTTTACGCACCCACACTTGCGGCATCACTTGCATCACGGCAAATACCGTCCCTAAAATCAAGGAGCCTATCAGGGCAATCACACTCGATAACAGCGTGTAACCAAAGCCTTGCATCAACGTTGGAAAATTATTCTGTAATAATTCAATCATCACTTCGCCTCCAAACTGTGCCAGTCAAGACCCGGAACGTCACTGAACCACTTTTTAATTAATTCATTGTAGACACCATTCTTTTTGATCGTTGCCAATGCCTTATTGGCTTCGCGAATCATTGGGCCTTGATCATTATCAAAGGCAATCCCGTAAGGTCCGTGTGTAAAGGTGCCACCAGCGATATGATAATCCGGATTTTCTGTCGCAAATCCATACAAAATCGCATTATCGGTTGACATTGCTTGGCCTTGACCACTCTTCAAAGCCTGCATCCCAGTGGCATAATCTTGGACTGCCAACACTTTTGCCTTTGGCGCAAACTTCTTAATTTCAGTGGCAGCAGTCGTTCCCACAACCACAATAATCGTGTACTTCGAGTCATTCATATCTTTCACAGAATGAATGCCAGAATCCTTTTTCACTAAAATTGATTGTCCCGCATCAAAGTATGGCTTGGTAAAATCAATAATCTTTTCACGTTCTGGGGTAATCGTCATCGTTGAGACAGACCCGTCAATGTTAGTGTTTTTTAACAGTTGCATCTTCGAAGACGCTGAAACTGGGATAAATTGTGCTGACAATGGGACACCCGTTTGTTTTGAAATTTGTACCGTCAACGCTTTGGCAATATCCACGTCAAAGCCTTCTGGTGTCCCTGTCTTGGTATTCATCAAACCAAATAACTTCGTATCGGCTTTGACACCCCAGACAATACGACCTAATCTTTCAACACGTGCGAGCGTATCTTCATGTTCTGAATTTTTCTTAGCTGTGGCTGTTGCCCACATTAAACCGAGGACAAGAACGGCAGCTAAAACAATTGTTGCAATAATGCCAAACTGTCTTTTTTTAGCTTTTTCCATAATTTACTGTGCGTTCAGATTACTCTCAAACGCCCCCTCCTCTATTCTTAATGATGTTCAACTTGGCTCAAGAACTTCTTGGCACGTGCTTCCTTTGGATTATCAAAGAATGCTTGAGTGGTGCTGTCTTCAAGAATTTGCCCATCGGCCATGAAGATCACACGATCAGCCACCGCCTTGGCGAAGCTCATTTCGTGGGTCACAACCAGCATCGTCATCGATGAGTCTTTGGCAATGTCACGCATGACATCCAACACATCACCAATCATTTCCGGATCCAACGCTGATGTTGGTTCATCAAACAACAAAGCTTTTGGCTTCATTGCTAGTGACCGCGCAATTGCCACACGTTGCTTTTGACCACCAGATAATTCGGATGGCATGTTGGCAGCTTTGTCGGCCAAGCCAACTTTTTCCAACAATTCCATCGCAATTTTCTTGTTTTCCGCTTCGTCACGCTTCAAGACCAAACGCGGTGCGAGCATGATATTTTCTAGCGTTGATTTGTTGTTGTATAAATTGAAATGCTGGAACACCATCCCAACATTCTTACGGATACGGTTCATGTCCGTTTTTGGATCGTGAAGATCAAAATCATTGACGAGCAATTGTCCTTCTTGGATTTCTTCTAGCCCGTTGATTGTCCGAATCAGCGTTGATTTTCCTGATCCAGATGGGCCAATCAACACAACTGTCTCGCCCTCATCAATCTTCAAATTGATATTTTTTAATGCGTGAAAGTTGCCATAGTACTTCTCAACATTTTTGAATTCAATCATTGACATGAATAAATTTCTCCTTTTTCTCGCAAGTGCTGTCACACGGCACACAGTCTCGATACAAAAAAAGGACGATTATCGTGCAATACGCAGGCATATTACACGATTCGCCCCAGTCTGCTCATACTTCTATTCTACGTGTCACCCGACATTTTAAATCAATTCATGGCAGGAAACATGACATAAAAATGTGAGTTTCTTAACATTGCCCCCGGTCAACTAATTGCGGTCTCATCGTCTGTCATTCCCTGTAAACGGTACAAATCATAGTAACGACCGCGTTGCGCCAGTAACGCATCGTGCGTGCCGCGCTCAACGACTTCACCTTGATCTAACACGAGAATCAAATCGGCATCTTTGATGGTTGACAAGCGGTGGGCAATCGCAATCGTTGTCCGATTTTGCCGCATTTTCCGGAGTGATTGTTGAATCAAGACTTCGGTCTCTGTATCAACATTGGCAGTGGCTTCATCTAAAATCAAAATTTTTGGATCTTTGACAATCGTCCGCGCAAAACTAATCAACTGTTTTTCGCCAGCTGAGAAACCTGAACCACCTTCTTGCACTTTGGCATGATATTGGCCATCCAGATCATTAATAAAGCCGTCAGCACCAACAAATTCCGCCGCCTTGATGATTTGGTCATCGGTAATCGTGTCATCATACATCCGAATATTTGAGGCAACATCCCCATAAAACATAAACGGTTCTTGCAATACCAAGCCCATTTTTTGACGTAAATCCACCGGATCAATGTCGCGAATATCCTGCCCATCAAGCAAAATTTCGCCACCTTGAAAATCATAAAAGCGCATCAACGTGTTAATCGTCGACGATTTACCAGAACCGGTATGCCCAACCAAAGCCACGGTATCTCCGGGGTTGGCCGTAAAGGTCAAATCCTTTAGGATTGGATGTTGCCCATCATAACTAAAGTTGACATGCTTAAATTCGATTTTCCCTTGTGTAATTTGCTTGTCAGCCCCTGGATTTTGCGCTGGGGCATAAGTGTCATCATCCAAAATGCCCAAAACGCGATAACCAGAAACCAAACCCTCTTGAAAGGGGCTAAACAAATTCATCACGCTTTCCAAGGGGCTAAAAATGTTGTTGAGATAGGTTGTAAACGCATAAATGACCCCGGCGGAAACAGCCGTCGTCATCGACAGCACCCCAAAGTACCACAACACCAAAACCATGGCCCCACCTAGCATTAAGTCAATCATGGGTTCGAGTAACAGCGCATCGGCTTTAACCATTTTAAAACGCGCATTGAAATACTCACCGTTCACCTTGGCAAAGGCTTTTTTGAACCGATCATCTTGATAAAATTCTTGAATGACATCAATCCCTGTAATACTTTCAGCAATTTTGGCATTCAGATGCGATAAGCGTTCACGCATATGCCGGAACAGACTTGATGAAAATCGTTGATATAACACGACTGACGTGACAATAAATGGCACAACAACCAACATCAGTAAGGTGGCTTTCACACTCACTGTCAGCATCCCAATATAGGCCCCAATCATACTCATGGCCACAAAGGTCAGTTGCATGAAAAAGCGCCAAAAATCAGCGAGTGACGCCGTATCATTGTTCACCCGCGTCACTAAGGAGCCGGCCGGTACTTGATCAAAGAAGCGCATCCCAAGTGTGTGTAACTTCTCAAAGACCTTGACGCGAATATCTTCTAAGGCATATTCAGCTGCCACCGTGAAATAGTAAGCATTCAGACCATCCGTAACGGCCTGACCAATGCGAATCGCCGCGACTAACAGGGCGAAACTCCACATAATCTGGATGGTGACATTGTCGCCTTGATGCAGATAAGTTGTCATATAATATGCAATCACACGTGGTGCAGCTGCTTGCAGCAACGCAAAGACACCACCAATTGCTAGGGCGACAACAAACATGTTGCGAAAAGGCTTTGCCCGTTTCATCAACGTCGTAATCACCCGAAGTTGTGTTTTAAGCGGAATACTTTTCGCCCAAACTGATTCATTATTTTCAGACATCAGCGCCCGCCTTTCCATCTAATTTTTCTTCTAATTCTGTCGCTAACTGTTGTTGGCGATACATCGCAGCATACCAACCGTCTTGCGCCATTAATTCAGCATGCGTGCCGCGCTCCTTAATCCGACCTTGGTCAAACACAATGATCTCATCAGCGTTCATCACCGAACTCATCCGGTGTGCCGCAATGATGGTGGTTTTGCCTTGGCGCTCAGCTTTCAGCGCCTGTAAGATTTGCTTTTCTGTCCGTGCATCGACCGCTGACAAGGCATCGTCCAAAATTAAAATTTCTGGATCAATGATTAACGCACGCGCAATTGCCAAGCGTTGCTTTTGCCCACCAGATAAACTAACCCCATGTTCACCAACTTCGGTATCGTAACCGGCCGGCAATGCTAACACATCATCATGAAAGGCCGCTTTTTTCGCCGCTTCTTCGACCACTGCTTGCGCCTCATCAATATTAGCAAACCGAATATTATCGCGAATCGTTGTCGAAAACAGGAAATTTTCTTGCGCCACATAACCAATGGCGCGCAAATATGCGGCAAAAGTGTAAGCCTTGATGTCAACACCGCCCACTTTAATCGTGCCCGTGTAGCCATCAAATTGCCGTAATAATAACTTCAATAGTGTTGTTTTACCAGACCCCACACGGCCAACAATACCAACCGTTTCCCCGGCCTTCACCGTGAAGTTGATGTCGGTTAAAGCCACATTTTCAGCCGCATCATCGGGGTAACTAAAGGCCTTCACGTCAATCTCTAAATCACCCGTTGCGCGCGTCGTCATGGCATCTGGCTTTTCAACCACCGCCGATTTTTCAGCCAAAATATTTTGGACACGAATATAGGACGCATTCCCACGCTCTAACACGTTAAATAACTGTCCTAAGCCAAACATTGGCCAAACGAGTAAGCCAAGATAGGTCGAAAATGAGACCAATTGCCCAATTGTAATAGTTTGATCAACGACTAGCGTGCCACCGTAGGTCATCATAATCACATAACTAATGGTCATAATCAGGGTTGCCATGGGGCCAAACATCGCATCAATTTTAGCCACTCGCTTATTGATTTGAATCGTTTCTTGCACTTGCGCTTCAAAAGCGGCAGCATCTTGCTGCTCTTGCCCCAAAGTCTTGATGGCTTTAATCCCGGCAATCGACTCTTGGGATTTGTTCGATAAGCGGGAAAAGGCTTCTTGAGACGCCGTGAACGCCGCACGAATTTTCGGTGATAAATAACGTACACCCAGAATCAACAACGGCAACGGCAAGATGCCAATCAACGTCAAACGCCAATCCACGACTAGAATCATTGAGGCTACCGTGAAAATAATGATGACAACAGAATCGACAAGCATTAAAATACCACCCGAAGCCACACGTTGGATAGCTGACAAATCATTGGTGGCATGCGCCATCAAGTCACCTGTCCGATGCCGTTGATAAAACGTCGTATCCATCGCCATGTAGTGATCGAACAGCTGTTGTCGTAATGTCTTTTCCAGTAGCGCCGACCCTTGAAAAATATGGGTAATCCACGCATAGCGAAAGCCATACATTAAGAGTGCAAACAGCAAAATACCACCCGCATAAAACGCAAGTCCGCTAAACGTTAACTCACGCCGCACCACTTTATCCGTGAATTGCCCAATCAATGCCGGTGACACCATTTGAGAAATTTCGGTTAAGAATAAAAAAGACAGCCCTAAAATATAAAGCCGTTGATGCGCTTTAAAAAACCACATGAGTTTTCCAAAAATACTCATATACACCTCCCTTTTTAACCATTGTTATATTATTGAATTGTCATTTTTTCACATAACAACATCATAAAAGGCATTATAGCACACTATTTTATGAGAAAAAAATCACGTTTATGCCGGCCGCAATGAGCCATAAGCTACCAAATAAAATCTGGCGCCGCTTATGTAAACTCATCACCCCAGCAAACTCACGCAAAAACGCCGGGATGCGATGCCGCCAAACCGATACGCCACCGCGACCACGCGCTGCGATGCCTAGGTTTTGTGCGATAAGTGCGCCACGAAAAACGTGGTAATCACTGGTATAAAATGTCAGCGGTTGCCCATCAAGCAAGGCTGCACTGTACTGTAAATTTTGAATGGTGTTGCGTGATTGATCTTCAAGACGCGTTTGTGCCAGTGGGATGCCATAGTGCAACACAGCACGTTCCCGCATTGCTGCTGCTTCGCTTCGCCGTTGATCTTCGCCTTGCCCACCAGAAAACACGATAACGGGCAAACTCGGCATTTTTTTAGCATCTAAGACGGCCGCCCGAATTCGGGCATCTACGATTCGACCAACATAATAGCCAGCCGCCATAACGACCACGGTGCTAGTAAGACCAGACTGATTAAATAGCCACCAATGACACTTGGTACCAGCAAACGGCGTGATTTTTTCCAACTATACCAAGCAAGACTAAACATCAATATAACACCCATGAACACAGCCAGACTGTAGCCTCCAACCCACAGCAGGTGCCGTCTGACTGGCGATAAGTTAAGCCAATGCTGACACAATAAAATCACGTTCAATACAATAAAAACCCCATACGTACCGATTGCCATCGTCGCGGGGTTTTTGTGTAATTGGTAGCCAAGTGCCACCAATAATAATCCAATTGTTACAAGATAAATGACGGTTCCCATAGCCTTATTGTATCATGTTACTCACCAACAAATGGGTTTGTTGCTGTATCTGGCACGCGCACTAAGTCCAACGCCACGAGTCGTTCCGCGATTTGCACCGTGTTCCACGCAGCACCTTTGAGCAAGTTATCTGAGACCACCCACATATGGAAAGCATCGTCCACTTCCAAATCCGGCCGCACCCGACCAACAAAGGTTTCGCGCTTGCCCGCCGCATTGACAGGTTGTGGGTAAAGTTGCTCAGCTGGGTTGTCTTCTAAGACCACCCCTGGCGCTTGACTCAAAACTTGTTGAATCCCTGCAGCTGTGGCCCCAGTACCAGCCGATGTTTCAAAGTAAACTGTTTCCCCATGCCCAATTGGCACCGGCACCCGCACCGCCGTACCGGTGACTTTCACGTCACGGGAATCCTTGTCACCAAACATAATTTTCTTAGTTTCGTGAATCATTTTCCACTCTTCATGCGTGTACCCATCCGCTTCAAACACATCAATTTGGGGCAGCAAATTGTACGCTAAAGGATAATGCTTGTCAGCGCCACGCACTGGCAAAACAGCTGCTGTGACTGGCTCTCCCGCATTATAAGCCGTCGTTTGCGCCACCAATTCGTCCCAACCCAGTTGGCCTGCCCCAGAGGCGGCTTGATACGTTGAGACAATCACCCGTTCTAGGCCATACGCTTGACGAATGGGTTCCAAGGCCACCACCATTTGAATGGTTGAGCAATTTGGATTGGCAATAATGCCTTGATGCGTTTCCAAAGCAGCTTCATTCACTTCTGGTACCACCAGTGGTACGTCATCATGCATCCGCCAATAACTTGAATTATCGACAACGACGGCACCACGCTTCACCGCCTCAGGGGCAAAACGCTTTGAAACTGAACCACCACCTGATGCCAAGACCAAATCCACCCCGTCAAAACTTTCTGGCGTGGCTTCTTCAACCGTCACTGGTTCCCCTTTAAACATTAAAGTCGTCCCAGCCGAACGTGCGGAAGCCAATAGCTTCAATTGACCAACCGGAATCGTTGATTGTTCTAGCTGTGATAGTAAGCGCGTCCCAACCGCGCCAGTTGCCCCCAAAATTGCCACATGATAAGTTTTTTCTGTCATTTTATGCTCCTCAATGTTAAGTTTGTTACGCTGTGTCTTCTAATCGACGAGTACGCGATGCAAGCGATCTTGCATCCCAGTCATGATTTCCCAAGGCGCTAGACCCGCATGTTGGGCGACATCTTCCAAAGTGTTTTCTAAATCGCCGTCACGTCCAATCAAGGTGACTTTTGTGCCCACAGGATACTCATGGGGCAAGCGAATCATCATCTGATCCATGGCGATTTGGCCAACAATCGGTGCGTATTGGCCATCAACAATCACGTTAAAGCCGGTGAGTTTACGCAACCACCCGTCGCCATACCCAATCGGTACTGTGCCAATCCATTCGTCGCCCGTCGTGGTGTATTTGTGGGAATAACTAATCCCTTCACCGGCCGGCAGTTGCTTCACAAAGTTGATCTCACTACGCAAAGCCATGACTGGTTGCAAGTCATGCCCATCAGCCAATTCGCCACGAGACGGTTCTACGCCATACAACACAGTGCCGACACGAATCACCTCGTGCGGGACTTCGTCGGCATGATACATCGCAGCCCCAGAGTTGGCGACGTGATAGTATTCTGGTTCGGGCAAGCCATCGGTTAGCGCATGCCAACGCGCCAGTTGCATCTCAAAATAATCAGTATTAGCCGAATCGGACTCGGCAAAATGCGTCGCTAAGCCAACATAGTCAAATAAATCATGATGTGCTTGGACGTAAGCAATCGCTTCAGCTAATGCCGCGCGATCACGAAAACCGATGCGCCCCATCCCCGTATCAACGCCTAATGAGACATGCAAACGCTGTTCGCCGGACAAATAAGTCGCCGCTTCCTTCAACCAATCAAGCGACACCACCGTGGCTATAATATGCTGGACGGCCATTAGTTCCGCATATTCTGCTGGGGAAATGCCTAAAATTAAAATCGGCGCGGTTAGCCGCTCATGACGTAAGGCCAAGGCTTCATCAATAATCGCCACCGCCAGTCCGTAGACACCACCCGCGACGGCTGCTTTCGACGTTGGGATTAAGCCCAGACCATAGGCATTAGATTTAACCGCCAAAAAAATTTTGTCGGCGCCAGAGGTTTTTTTCACGACAGCGACATTATTTTTTAAAGCCCGTTGTGATATTTCAATTTGTGTGGGCCTTGTAATTGCCTCTACCATAGTCACACCTTTTTCTCATAAAATAAAAATCCGTGGCTGCTGGGGACGCAGTCACGGATCGCAATAAAAAACGCTTATCTCCGTCATAGCACCCCGCATCCGCGACAGTCCATTGGCTCTTAACCAATGGCCCAGCTAACTGACCTGATAGTGTCAGCGCTTCGGCCATATCCCCTTTTACTTGCTTCGGCGTATCTATCAATACTCCACAAGTGACTCTTGTCTACGGCAACCTCTATGATTTTCTCATTGTTTTTATTCTATTCTAATACTTTTATTTTGTCAAATGCGTCGTTATGCGCTCGCCACTATAATTTAACTTGCGTCACGTCGCCACTCAATAAAGCATGTGACCCACCGGCATCATCCATCAGCAATAACTCGCCCTGTTGTCCGATACCAACTACCTGCCCTTGCAGCACCGTTGTGCCAATTTGGACCGATACATGACGACCAGTTAAATAAGCATGTGCTTGGTAATAGGCCAGATGTTGTCCCTGTTGATAACCCACAAAATCTGCTTGCAAGGCTGTGAAAATCTGACGAACCAACCTATTTTTATCCACATCAACGTCAAGTGCCCCAATTTTATCCCGCAGTTCGGGTGGCACCACTGTCGATAAAATATTGAGGCCGACCCCAATACTGACTTGCGTGAGCTGACCTGCGGTCAGAATGCCCTCGGCAAGAATACCGGCAATTTTGCGGTTATGATAATATAAATCATTCACCCATTTCATCGCCACTTGAATGCCAGTCACTTCAAAAATGACCCGCGCAATCGTTGCTGCCACACCGGTGGTCAACAGCCCCGCATCAAACTCACCCGCTGGCACATCAAAAACAAAAGTCATATACACACCGCTGCCGCGCGGTGAGAAAAATTGGCGACCAAATTTACCATAACCAGCCGTTTGTTGATTGGCAACCACAGCAAAAGGCCGAGCCATGCCTGCATGCAGCATTTCTCGACCTTTAATCATTGTTGACGCAACCACATCAAAAACTGTCATGTTGTCCGGCATGTTGTTTTGTGTTAGTAGCTGCACCATACTAATCTGTTTCTTTCTTATAAGATAGCGCCGCGACGTTTAATTCACGGTCGCCAAAGCCCTTAGTAAAGCTCACTTCGTGGGACACGATGATGACATTGCCAGGGAACTTATCAATCGCTGCTCGTAAGGCATTTTTTGTACCTTCATCGAGATGGTTGGTTGGCTCATCTAAAATCAAGAAATTACTTGGCTTCATTTCCATAATGGCCAACTTGACTTTTGTTTGCTCACCACCAGAAAGTTGTTGCAAAGGCTTTTGCGCGTTTTCAGCGTTAATTCCCGCCGCAGCGAGTCGTGTCCGCAACGCCTTTGGTTCTAGCGTTGGGAAACGATCTTGCATTTCTTGCAACGGTGTCTTGGTATCATCATCCCACTCTAAATCTTGGTCGAAATAGTTGACGACGGCAGATGGTGAGAATTCAGCTGTACCATGTAAGGCGGGGATCACGCCAAGAATTGACTTGATCAACGTTGATTTCCCCGCCCCGTTGAAACCTTTAAAGACAATCTTTTGCCCCGTAGTCACTGAGAACGTCACTGGTTCCAAGACTGGCGTCACATAACCGACGGACAAATCATTCACTGTCAACGCATTGGCAGATTGTGAGTTCACATAAGGGAAATTAAACTTCGCTTGTAAGGTTTCTGACGGTGGATCAATCTTTTCCATGCGCGCTAGCATCTTTTCACGTGACTTCGCTTGCTTTGAGGTTGAAGCGCGGGCCTTGTTCTTGGCGATAAACTTTTGGGCCTTTTCAATTTCGCCCTGTTGCTTTTCATATTGGCGCAACTGTTGTTCTGCTCGTTCTTCTTTTTGGCGCATGGCTTTAGTGAATGAGCCACGATATTTGGTAATCTTACCAAATGAGACATCAATAATCGCGTTCGTCACCTTGTCCAAGAAGTCAAAATCATGGGAGATGATCAAAGCTGCGCCGTCATAAGTTTGCAAGAAATCCTGCAACCACGCAATGTGGGCAACATCCAGATAGTTCGTCGGCTCATCCAAAATGATGACGTCATCATTTTCCAGCAATAACTTGGCCAAAATGACTTTGGCACGTTGACCACCAGACATTTGTTCCAATTCACGATCACGACCGATAGCTTCTAAGCCCAAACCGGAGATAACGCGTTCGATTTGCGTATCCACATCATAAAAACCAGCTGCATCTAGCTCTTCTTGCATGCGACCGGCGCGATCCAACAACTTGTCGTTCATGGTTTCCGCGTACTCGTTGTAGAGTTCGGTGATGCGGTCTTGCTTATCATATAAGTCTTGATAAGCCGTATGCAAAAAATCAACCAAATTCATGCCGTCAGGAATTTCGGCATACTGGTCCAAATAGCCAATCTTTAGGCCTTTTTGCCAGTCAATTTTCCCAGACAAGGGTAATTCTTGTCCGGTAATAATCTTAATTAAGGTTGACTTGCCGGCACCGTTTTGCCCAACGATGCCCATGTGTTCGCCTTGTTGTAGTTCAAAGGCGGCGTCTTCATATAAAGTTTTTTCTGCGTAGGCCATTGTAAGGCCACTGACTTCTAATAATGCCATAAGTTTAAGTTTACCATACTTTAAATCAACATTGAGTAAATATGTGGTATTTTATCCCGCTGGTTGGTTTCAATGGCTGATTTTGTTTGGGCAATTGTTTGGCGCGTAAAATTAGCCATTTCCTGCATCCCAATCATCTCATAGACTGAAACCACTGACATGACCTGTTCATAGCCAACCGTAACTTGGCCCTGTAACATCATGAGTAACCCTTCGTCCAAGCGTAACCGCAACCGTTCACTCGTCCAATCAATCATAAATTCGTCAGCTGATTGAATGACTTGTGATTCCAGGGCTAACATTTCTGCCGCGCCTGTTTGATCAACATACATGAGGCCGTTAAATGCCGTGTGAATAATATCCACTAACCGCTTTCTCTCAGATCGCAGTGCCGTATAGACCCTTGCCCGTTGAATTGCCAATCGTCCTAAGACAAGCAAATCATCTGGTTGCATCCCAATATAAAAAAGGGTAAATAAATCAAGTTCCAACCGCCCCCACGTTTCCGCCTTTTTTAAAAATTGTACGGCAGGTTTAACATGTTGCTGAACGCCAGGATACTCATAAATCTCCTTTTTGACCCCATCACCTTCAGCTTTCAGGCCGATTTTGATTAACAAACCAAAATCACGCATAAATCTGGCACTTAAGCCACCACGGCCATTTTTTAAATCACGGGTTGCCCGCGCAATCATCCGATCGAGTTGCTGGCGTTCCCGCATTTTACCAGATTGCACCCCCATTTCGTGCAACAGCGTGTACATATAATTATCCTCAGGTTCCCCACCAAGAAATAAAAATTCATCATGACTCACACCCATATCAGCCAATAAACGATCCAACCGATCGGCTGATATCCGTGATTGCCCTTTTTCAAATTTGCCAATCAGTGAGCGTGAGATGTTTTCTTGTTCTAAATCAACAATTTTTAACCCTTTGTCTTCACGTATTCTTTTAAATGTTGCCCCGTAATCCATCTGTCACCGCCATAAAAGT
>USIU01000002.1 GCA_900554745.1 uncultured Leuconostoc sp. | reverse complement strand
AAGGTTATTCATTGGGCTTCTTTGACGACAATTATCTCCAACGTTATCCGATTGCCGTGCTTGAAAAAGATGGGCAAATCGAAGCCTTTGCCACGCTGGTAACGTCACATACCGAACAACAATTGGCTGTTGACTTGATGCGTTTTACCAAGCAAGCACCAAATGGTGTGATGGATGTGTTGTTTGTGAACACGATTGCCTATGCCAAGGAAAAAGGGTTGACAACGTTGAATTTGGGGATGTCACCGCTGGCCAACGTTGGCCAACATCGCCAGAGTTTTGGTCGCGAGCGGTTAGCTAATTTGGTATACCAATTTGGGTCAAAAGTTTATTCATTTGAAGGGTTGCATCACTACAAACGTAAATTTACGAAATATTGGGTGCCCATGTACATTGCGTACTCAAGAAAGTCATGGATTATCATGGTTATGATTGGTCTTTTGAAAATTGATAATAAGGGTGTGGCACGTGCACCAGAAATCAAAGTCGTGTATGATGAAGATAACGATTCTGAAGCATAAGGAGGAACGTATACCATATCAAAGACTTGTTCCGATATGGTATATACAAGGATTATCATGCCAATGCACGAATATTTTATGGGATTAAATCAATTGGAACTGATTAACCGTGCCCCGGGATTTTTCAAGTACCAACCGCACAACGTGGCCGCTCATTCTTGGAAAGTTGCCCAAATTGCGCAATTTTTAGCGGATGTTGAAGAACAAAACGGGGCGACGATTAACTGGCAATCAGTCTATGAGAAGGCTTTGAATCACGATTACACCGAAAGATTCATCGGTGATATCAAAACACCAGTTAAATATGCCACGGCAGACCTCCGGGCCATGCTGGCTGATGTGGAAGATACCATGACGGATAATTTTATTAAGACCGAAATTCCAAAGGAGTTTCAGGCAGCTTATACGCGTCGTTTGGGTGAAGGTAAGGATGACACGATTGAAGGAAAAATTTTATCGATTGCCGATAAAGTCGATTTACTTTACGAAGCCTACGGTGAATTAGTCAAGTTTAATCCAGAACCGGTGTTTGTGAATATTTTTGAGAGTAGTCTACAAGCACTGGCAGAATTTAAGACGATGGCCAGTGTTAAATATATTGCGACCGACATTTTACCGGATATTTTTGCCGAAGATTTTGCTAGCAAGCAAAAATTATATGATTTAGCCAAGCAATTATTGCCTGACTTTGCAGCAGTAACCACAGTAGATTGAAAGTGAGGCAACAATGGCATTTTTAGAATTACATGATATTAGGAAGTCGTATTATATCGGTAAAACAGCTTTCCCCGTTTTGAAAGGGATTAATTTAAGCTTTGAAAAAGGCGAGTTTGTGTCGATTTTAGGAGAATCTGGTGGTGGTAAATCCACGCTGATGAACATTATCGGTGGGTTAGATCGGCACTTTGAAGGTCAGGTCATCGTTAATGGGGAACCCTTGGACCATACGCAAGCTAAAAAGCTAGATGTTTATCGCCGTGAAACCATCGGCTATATTTTCCAAAGTTTTAATTTGATTAATTATCAAACCAATTTGGAAAACGTCGAAACAAGCTTGAATATGACGACATTATCAGCACGTGAGCGTCGACAACGCGCGACAGAATTGTTGACGAAAGTTGGCTTGGCTGATCATATTCACAAGTATCCCTCGCAATTATCTGGTGGTCAAAAGCAACGTGTTGCCATTGCGCGGGCATTGGCCGCTGATCCAGATATTATGATTGCCGATGAACCAACAGGGGCGCTTGATGCGGTCAACACTGCCGAAGTATTGACGCTACTGGAACAAATCGCACAAGAAGGTAAACTTGTGATTGTGGTGACCCATTCACAAGCGGTGGCGGATTACGGAACCCGTATTGTGCATATGGCGGATGGTAAAATCGATGCCGAACAAATTTTAAAACCTAAGTTTCCAGTCCCAGCAGAGCCCCATCGGCTACAGTCGCGACCATTACGGCGGCGGGCGATCTGGAATATGGCGTTTGACCATTTGAAATATAAAAAGTTACAAAACTTTTTGATTGTTCTGGGGTCAGCCATTGGTGTTTTCTCAGTTATTTTCTTTCTCGGCTTAGGCAATGGGGTTAAAAATTACATTGGGGATCAAGTCAATGCGTTAGTCAATCCAAACTATCAAAATGTCTTACGTAACACCACGACCGATAAACAGGCCGGTGCAACGGAACGGATGCGGGCAACCATGCAAGAGATGGCAACTAATTATACAGCCACGACATTGGATGATCACTTGTTAAAGCAGTTGCAGGCGGTGCCAGGCGTTGATGCGGTGTATCCTGGTGGGCAATATAATAATGCGATTTTTACCTTTGGACAAGTTCGTTCTGAACCAGTGCAACTGGTCTCTTGGACACCACAGTATTCGGACAAGATTATTAAGGCAGGGCACCGACCAAAGACTGGCGAAGTCTTAATTGATCGTGATTTTGCCAAGAAAATCCAAGCGAATTATCGGCAGCTCATCGGGCAAGATATTGCCTTTAGTTATATGGCTTTTGATGCCAACAACCAACCGGTGATGATTAAAACAACCGCAAAAATTGGTGGCATCACCAGTGGCGGCCAATCGGGAGCCTTATTTATCCAAAATTGGCAAACGATTCAACAAGACTTAACGGCTCATCACGCAGTGTCTGCTGCCAACTTTGCGGCTGTTGAAATTAAGGATACGGCGCAAGTGAAGGCCACGATGAAGCGCATTAACGCAGTTAAGGACAATGGTCAACAAGTCTTTGTTGGGGTTTCAGTGGATGATATTCTCAGCACGATCAATACGATTACGAGCTTAGCGTCGTATGTTTTGGCAGCGATTGCCGGTATTTCATTGCTGGTGTCAGCGATTATGATTATTGTCACGACTTATATGTCAGTATCTGAACGGACCCGTGAAATTGGCGTTTTGCGTGCCCTTGGGGCGCGTGCTAAAGACATTCGGGGATTGTTCACGAATGAAGCTTTGTTAATCGGTTTGATTGCGGCGGCTTTGGGGATTGCGATGGCTTATGTTGTGCAGATACTCATGAATCGCGCTTTAAAGGGCTTGATTCATTTTGATATCGTGCAAGTGTCGCTGGGTAACGTCATTTTTGCTGTTGTGATTGCGTTGCTCATTGCGCTCGTTGCGAGCTTTGTACCGTCACGTCGTGCCGCCAAACTCAATACGATTGATGCGCTAGCAGCTGACTAAAGGCCGTAAATGATGACAAGTGCAGGAAACTGCACTTTTTTATACGGCACGATCGGCTAGTGGTGATGATGAGCGTTATCACCAGATTTAAAGGAGTACAGAATGCAGATTTTAAAAAAACATGCCAAACCCTATCGGCGAGAAATACTTTTGTCTATGCTGGCAGTGGTCATTATGGCGGGGGCGTCATTATGGCAACCACGCTTGCTACAAAACGTTATGAACGCCATTATTGCGGAAAATCAACAGGCTGTCTGGTCAAATGGGATTGCGTTGATTAGTTTAGCCGTGATTGGATTATTGGCTGGTGTCATTAATACCATTTTTGCCGCTAAGGTGTCGCAAGGCATTGCGGCTGATATCCGAGCTGATGAATACCGAAAAATCCAGTCTTTTTCGTTTGGTAATATTGAAACCTTTTCAGCAGGTAACTTGGTTGTGCGGATGACCAATGATGTCAATCAAGTGCAACAACTCGTCATGATGTTTCTTCAGACCTTGACGCGTATTCCAATTCTCTTTTTGGGCGCCTTTATTCTGGCCTTAATCACGTTACCACGTCTCTGGTGGGTTGTGATTTTAATGGTCGTTTTGATTGTGCTTTCTTCACAGGTTGTGTTTAAGCAAATGGGGAAGTACTTTTCTAAAATTCAACACTTAATTGACCGCACCAACACGTTAGCCAAAGAAGATTTGCAAGGGATTCGAGTGGTCAAATCATTTAACCAAGAAGCAAACGAAACGGCACGCTTCACCGACAACTCGGATGAATTAACCCGCGTTAATATGATGATTGGCTATCTTTTCTCAACCATGATTCCAATATTTATGCTGATTTCCTATGTGGCCATCGGGGTCTCGGTTTGGTTTGTTGGGCAAAATGTGGTCGCGCATCCAGAAGATTTAGCCGCCATTACGTCATTCATCGCATACTTGATGCAAATCTTTTTTGCCATTTTGATTGGGGGCATGATGTCAACGTTTGCTTCTCGTGGTTTCGTCTCACTTGGCCGGATTAAGGCCGTCTTTGATACCAAGCCGGATTTGACTTTCAACCCCGATGTACCAGCCGTTGATTTAACCGGTGATGTGGCCTTTGACAACGTGTCATTTACGTATCCAGGTGATACCCAACCCGCATTACGTGAAGTGTCATTTAAGATTAAAGCGGGTGAAATGATTGGGATTGTTGGCGCAACGGGTTCTGGGAAAACCACATTGGCGCAATTAATTCCGCGCCTTTATGATCCCACCAAAGGTGACGTTTTAGTTGGGGGCGTGAATCTCAAGGACGTCAACGAAAAATCGTTGCGGGCGGCAGTATCGTTTGTACTTCAACGTACCATTTTATTTAGTGGTAAAATCTCGGATAACTTGCGACAAGGGAAACCTGACGCGACGACAACCGACTTCCAGCGGGCAGCAGAAATTGCCCAAGCGGCCGAGTTTGTGAACCGGTATGAAGACGGATTTGAACACATTGTCGAAGAACGCTCAGCGAATTTTTCTGGGGGGCAAAAACAACGGCTTTCGATTGCCCGTGGGGTCGTTGGTTCACCTAAAATTCTCATTTTAGATGATTCAACTTCTGCTTTGGATGCGCGTTCAGAAAAGCTCGTTCAGGAAGCGCTCGATAAAGAATTAGCTGGCACCACAACGATTGTGATTGCGGAAAAGATTAGTTCGGTCTTACATGCCGATCGCATTTTAGTGTTGGATGATGGGCGTTTAGTGGGCAGTGGCTCTCATGCGGAACTGCTCGCCTCATCAGCGATTTATCGTGAAATTTATGAGACACAAAAGGCAAAAGGTGGTGAGTAAGCATGCATGATTTTCAACGCGCAATGCGCTATTTTTATCGTTACTTAAAACGCTACTGGCTAAGTCTTGGCTTTGTGGTGGTCGTGACAATTTTGTCGACTTATTTTCAAGTCAAGGCGCCGGTTTATATGGGGCAAGCGATTACAGAACTTTCCCGTTACCTTGGGGAAGTGATGAATCCAGCAACCCATGCAGCGGCTAGCAAAACGCCATTTTACCATGCATTAATTGCCATGATGATTTGTTTTGTCCTCTCGGCTGCGACAATGTTTATGTCGAGCTTTTTATCCTCAAGAATTTCAGCCAAAACTTCTGGTCAAATGCGGATTGGGTTATTTGGTAAATTACAACGGATGACGATCAAATATTTTGATACCCATCAAGATGGTAAAATTTTGTCCTTGTTTACGTCTGATTTGGATAACATTTTCAATGCGATGAACCAGGCCATTTTTGAACTACTTTCCCAATTGATCCTGTATATTGGCGTCATTTGGATGATGTTTGGTCAAAATGTGACCTTAGCTTGGGTCACGATGGCCTCAACACCGTTAGCGATTTTGATTGCGGGGTTTGTGATTATCCAAGCCCGCAAAAATATTAATAAGCAACAAGAAGCCATCGGTGAAATGAACGGCTACATCAATGAACAAATTAATGGTGAAAAAGTGATTATCACGCAAGGTTTGCAACAAGCGTCGGTGGCTGGTTTCTTGCCTTATAACGAGAAAGTAAAACAAGCCACATTTAAGGGGCAAGTTTACTCAGGCTTACTCTTTCCTTTGATGCAAGGTTTGTCGTTGCTGAATTTGGCGATTGTGATTTTCTTTGGCTCATGGCTTGTTGTCCATGACGGGATTGATAAAGCCACTGGGCTAGGGTTGATTGTTGTGTTCGTGAACTATTCGCAAGAATATTACCAACCTATCACACAAATCACGTCGATTTATAACATGTTGCAACTTGCCATGACAGGGGCACAGCGCTTATCCGATGTACATGATCAACCAGAAGAAGTCTCACCAAAAAATGGCCGTCAACTCACGAATTTGCAACACGAAGTGGCGTTAAATGACGTCCATTTTGGTTATCAACCCGATAAAGAAATTTTGCACGGGGTGTCCATTGACGTGAAAAAAGGCCAAATGGTGGCGTTAGTTGGGCCAACTGGTTCTGGTAAAACAACCATTATGAATCTGTTAAACCGCTTTTATGATGTGACGGGTGGTTCAGTGACTTTTGATGGTGTTGATGTTCGGCAACTGGATTTGAAATCATTGCGTGATCATGTCGGTATTGTCTTACAAGATTCGGTCTTGTTTACGGGAACTGTTGCCGACAATATTAAATTTGGTCGACCAACAGCCAGCGATGACGATATGATTGATGCCGCCAAGCAAGCCAATATTCATGACTTTATTATGAGCTTACCAGAGGGTTATCAAACGCAGGTCAATGACGAAAGTTCCGTTTTCTCAACGGGACAAAAGCAGTTGTTATCAATTGCGCGTACAATTTTAACAAACCCAGATTTCTTAATCTTAGATGAAGCCACGTCAAACGTTGATACGGTGACGGAAGCGCGCATCCAAGCAGCGATGGATAATGTCATCGCCGGTCGGACGAGTTTTGTGATTGCACACCGTCTGAAGACTATTCTTGGTGCGGATAAAATTGTGGTCTTAAAAGACGGGAAGGTGATTGAAGAAGATACGCATGATGAGTTAGTCGCCGAAAATGGCTTCTACGCGGAGCTTTACCATAATCAAATGGTGTTTGACTAGTAAAAAGTCACGGTTCGCCGTGACTTTTTTGCTTGGTTGCCGGCCGCAGTGAGTGGCAGTCTCGTTGTTTAGTTGTCAAAATATTTTATGCTATAATTGTAGTATTGCTATTTACCGAAATTTTAATGTCTATATAAACTTTGGAGGACACAATGAATATTGGTCTCTTTACGGATACGTATTTTCCACAAGTCAGTGGTGTGGCGACTTCGATCAAAACATTAAAAGATGCCCTTGAAATGCAAGGCCACCAAGTCTATATTTTCACTTCAACTGATCCGAAAGTGTCTAAAAATAAATTTGAACCGCATATCTATCGCTTTTCGAGCGTACCCTACGTTGGCTTTAAAGACCGGCGTTTAGCGTTTCGTGGGCTAATTCAGGCCGTTGAAATTGCGAAATCTGTGGAGTTAGATATTGTGCATACCCAAACGGAGTTCTCACTTGGTTTAATGGGTAAATTTGTTGCTCGGCAACTTAAAATACCGGCCATTCACACGTATCATACGATGTATGAAGATTATACACATTATGTGGCCAAGGGCCTGCTTATCGGCCCTAAAGGTGTCGGTACCTTGATGAAAGCTTATATGTTGGGCATGTCCGGTGTTGTCGCACCGTCACAGTTGGTCCAAGAAACGCTGGTCCGTTATGGCGTCAAGGCGCCAATGCGGATTATTCCAACTGGTGTTGAAATGCCAAGACGGGGCGGGTCACGGGTTAATCTACGAGAAAAGTTTGGGTTTACCCCCGAACAACCCGTAATTTTGTCGCTGGGTCGGTTAGCCTTTGAAAAAAATATTGCGTTAACGATTTCGGCTTTTTCCGAATTGTTACAAACACGACCAGATGCGCGTTTGGTGATTGCTGGGGATGGCCCGGCACGCAAAGCCCTAGAAGAACAGGTTGCTGAATTAAACTTAACCCAGGAAGTGTTGTTTGTGGGGATGGTTGATCACGATGACGTGACCGACTATTATCAAATGTGTAATGTTTTTGTGAGTTCATCTGACACCGAAACGCAAGGTTTGACCTTTATTGAAGCGATTGCCTCTGATCGGCCGTTTGTGGCGATGCATTCACCATATCTCGATAATTTGGTCGATGATGAGGCAATCGGGACACTCGTCTCAGATTATGATGAATTACTAGCGGGGATTGAAAAGTACCTCACACGCCCAATGACAGCAGCTGATCACGTCTTACGTCAAAATAAAATGCAAGATGTTGACGCCAACACGTTTGCAACACGGATGTTGGCCTTTTATCACGACATTTTGGCTAATTATCATTCTGATGACGCCGAAGATGAATACCCAACAGCTGATGAAGTGGGTTACATGAAGCGGATCTTGCGAAATCCATTTAGGAGAAATTAGGTGAAAGTCTTACTGTATTTTGAAAACCAAAAGTGGATTGCGAAGTCTGGGATTGGCCGCGCTTTAAAGTTACAACAAGCTGCTTTGAGCTATACGGATGTGACTGTCACTACGGATCCCAAGGCCAAAGATTACGATGTTTTACACATCAATACTTATGGTGTCAAGAGTCATCACATGGTGAATGCGGCGCATAAAATGGGGAAAAAAGTCGTTTATCATGGGCATTCGACCTATGAAGACTTTAGAAATTCGTTTACGGGTTCTAATCTTATTGCGCCGTTTTTTAAGCGGTATCTAGTTTCGCTGTATCAAAAGGCGGATGCATTGATTACGCCAACGCCCTATTCTAAGCAGTTGCTACGCGGCTACCGGTTGTCACAACCCATTACGCCAATTTCGAATGGGATTCCCCTTGAAAAGTATGCCCCAGACGCCGATAAGGTTGCCAAATTTAGAAATTATTTCGATTTGTCACCCGATCAAAAAGTTGTGATGAGTGTCGGGTTATTTTTTGAGCGCAAAGGGATATTAGACTTTGTGGCCTTGGCACAACGGCATCCGGAATATGTCTTTATTTGGTTTGGTTATACGGATTTGCGCCTTGTCCCAGCTAAAATTAGTCGCCTGATTAAAGGCGATCACCCGCGGAATTTGATTTTCCCGGGTTACATTACCGGTGAAGTCATCCAGGGCGCTTATCAAGGGGCGGATCTGTTTTTATATCCATCCTTTGAAGAGACAGAAGGCATTGTGGTGTTGGAAGCCTTGGCGTCAAAACAAAAGGTCTTAGTGCGAAATATTCCAGTCTATAAGCACTGGTTACAGGATGGTGTCAATAGCTATCAAGCTCAGGATCTGGATGATTTTGATGATAAAATGGTTAAAATCTTAAATGGCGAATTACCCGATCTCAGTGCAGCAGGCTATGAATTGGCAGTCGCCCGCAACTTACCGGCAATTGGGCAACAGTTGCAACAAGTTTATGAGGCAGTCTTAGAAGGGTAGTCACAGGCAAGGAGGAAAAGATGTCTAAAACAGATAAAGTTTCTGCTGTTGTCGTTGTGATATTGACCGCTGTCGTTGTTTATTTTTTGACAACAGAATTACGGGGTAAAGGTTATCAGCTGAATTTAGCCTTGAAGCAGCTTGACTGGCGATGGCTCGTCGGGGGACTGGCTATGATGCTGTTGTCCATATTACTAGAGGCCATTGCCACTTATGTGATGTTGAATAAAACAGATCGTCACAAAACGTCAGTTATCGCTTTGTTACGAGTACCCTTACTGAACTTGCTAGGCACCGGACTAACGCCGTTTGCCACTGGTGGCCAACCCGCACAATTGTTTGGGATGACCCGTGCTGGTGTTGAAGCAGGCCGGGCCATGTCCGTGATTCTCATGAAGTTTTTAGTCTACCAAGTCGTAGTCGTGGTATTCTTTATCATAGGTTACTTTTCGGCGGAACATTTTATTTATGGACAAGTTGACCCAACGTTTGCTAATTTTATTCCATTTGCCATTGCGATTCATGCCGTGGTGATTATTGGCATTTTGTTGGTCATGTTTTGGCCGGCCTTGACGCTCAAGTTAGTCGATACGGTCGCGCCACTGTTTCAAAAAATGTTATCACGTGAGCGGTACGACAGTTTACTGGCGACCGTCACTCAGAAGGTCGCTAATTTCCATCGGGAGTCACGTCGTGTGATTAGTAGTTGGGAATCATTGGTAGGTGCTACCATCTTTACCGTGTTGCAATTGATGGTATTTTATCTCATCCCTTATTTTGTGATTCGCGCGTTTGGTTATGCGCAGGTGAATCCTTGGCTCATTATCACGATGAACATCATGATTGTGATGGTGATTTCCCTCTTTCCAATTCCTGGTGGCGTTGGGGGCGCCGAATTGAGTTTCCAATTGCTATTTTCACCATTTGTTAAAAATCCAGCAACGTTAATTTTGGTCATCTTAATTTGGCGTTTAATCACTTACTATTTTGGTCTGTTTGCTGGTATTATTGCCTATATGGTACCTGCACGATCAGTCAGTAGAGAGGAGCGACCATGACAATTGAAAAAACGTATCCGGTAAGTAATTTGAAGCAAATTTTGGCACGGTTACGTGCCATGGTTGATGCGACGGACACGCCGTATCAAACACGTCGCTTTGATGCCTTTGGTATTGAAGCTGTGCAGGTTGACTATGATCAGCTCACACAGATCTGGACTGTCCATGAACATCGCGAAGTACGTCAATTTCAGTTTGATGATATTGACTTGGTCGCGATTGAAATTTATGATGTCCTCCATGATTTTAAATTAATATTTTAAATACGTTGATTAACCGACAGGGGTCGGTGATGTGATGACGTATGTGAAGGAAAAAAATATGCGAAATTTGCTCAATAAAGTGCCTAAACCTAAAGCTATTTGGCTGAAGATTAAGCAAACAATGGATACCTCCGCACCAATTGTTTGGTTCTTTGTGTTGAACGTTGTGCTCGTTTGGTTCAAAACGTTTGTGAACTACCATATGAATTTCAATCTTGGTGCGGATGGGCCGACGCAGCAGTTTTTGTTATTCTTAAATCCATGGCCAACAGCCATTATCCTCTTAAGTATTGCACTTTATTTTAGAGGGGTATTGAGTTACTGGATCGCAATTTTGTTTAATTTCATTCAATCCTTGTGGTTGTTTGCCAATATTTTGTATTACCGAGAATTTTCTGATTTCCTATCTATGGGCATCTTAGGCTCTGGTAGTTCAACGGGGAACAACTTAGGGAAGTCAATTGCTGCCATTATTCATTGGTCGGATTACATGGTGTTTTTGGACATTGTGATTCTAATTGGGCTGGTGCTATTCAAGCAATTGACGATTGACCGGAAAGGGGTACAGCGGCGTTTTGCTGTTTTGACAACCTTGCTTGGTGTCGCCTTGATGCTGGTCGATTATGGGATTGCCTCAGCTGATCGTTCAGGGTTGCTGACGCGATCATTTGATAATAACTATATCGTGAAATATCTGGGACTGAATGAGTATGCAGTCTTCAATGCGGTGCAAACATATAATCAAACGGAAAGTCGTAAACGGGCAAAGCCGGCTGATTTGACCAAGATTAAGCAATTTGTCGCGAGTCAGAAATTACCAGATAATCTGGAATATTATGGGACGCAAAAAGGGAAGAATGTCTTCATGATTCACCTGGAGTCCTTCCAGCAATTCTTAATCGATTATAAGGTTGACGGCCGTGAAGTCACACCAAACCTGAATCAGTTCTACCATGATCAAAATACGCTCAGCTTTGATAATTTCTATAATCAAGTTGGGCAAGGGAAGACTTCTGATGCTGAAATGATGCAGGAAAACTCATTATTTGGGCTGTCAACGGGTTCAGCGATGGTGAAATATGGTACCAGCAATACGTTTGAATCCTTCCCGGCGATCCTAGGCCAACGTGGCTACACAACGGCCGCCTTCCACGGTGACGTGGCAAGTTTCTGGAACCGCGATAACACGTATAAGTCATTTGGGTATAATTATTTCTTCTCGAAGTCTTATTATCCTAATGCGGATAAGCCAAACTTTAACATTGGGTATGGCTTGAAAGATAAAATCTTCTTGCAAGATAGTGCCAAGTATTTGGAACAATTGCCACAGCCATTTTATGCTAAATTGATTACGGTCACGAATCATTATCCTTATGATTTGGATAAGGCTAACATTGACTTCCCAGCAACCACCACTGGGGATAACACAGTGGATGGTTATGTACAAACGGCACATTATCTTGACCAAGCCTTTGGCGAATTCATGACTTACTTGAAAAAAGCTGGTTTGTATGATAACTCCGTCTTTGTGTTGTATGGGGATCACTATGGTATTTCTGAAAACCATCAACCAGCCATTGCGCAATTGCTGGGTAAGGATAAAGTGACCAATTATGATTTGGCGCAGTTCCAAAAAGTACCATTTATGATTCATGCCACTGGTCTCAAGGGTGGGGTGGATCATACGTATGGTGGTGAAATTGATATGATGCCAACCTTGCTTGATTTGCTAGGCATTCCCGATGACAATATGATCATGTTTGGTCAGGATATGTTATCACCAAAGTATCAAGGCATTGTGCCGTTCCGTGATGGCGACTGGATTACCCCAACGTATATGAAGTATAACAATCAATACTTTAATACCGTCACGGGGGAGCAAGTGACACTTGCTAACGATCCGAATTTGAAAAAGATGGCTGGGCCAACGCAAAAGTATGTGGACCAAGTCTTAGAAAATTCAGATGCGGTCATTACGGGTGACTTGTTGCGCTTTGATACGGCACGACCAGATTTCCATGCCGTCAACAAGAAAGCGTTAGATTACAAAAAGAGTGCTGGGCTAGCGTCACTAAAGGCGGCACAACAAACCAATCCATCGAGCGTACTGGCTAAAAACAAGGGTAAATCAACGATTAGTGAGTATCAAACTGATGCACCGGAGTTGAAAACAACCGATAATAATGCGCAGGATGCGAGTTCATCCGCCAAGTAAAACGAGCAAACAATAGAACGTTTGTTCGTTTTATTGTATAATGAAATAAAGTGAACGAAGGAAGAAAACGATGCGTGAAAATGTTGCCAAACATGAATTTGAAGTGGTGTCAAAGTATCAACCAACCGGCGATCAACCACAAGCCATTAGCCAGTTAGTGCGAGGTATTAACGCTGGCGTCAAAGAACAGATCCTGTTGGGCGCAACGGGTACGGGAAAAACGTTTACCATTTCAAATGTGATTCAACGCGTGAAAAAGCCAACCTTGGTCTTGAGCCATAATAAGACATTGGCCGGGCAAATTTATGGCGAGTTAAAAGAATTTTTCCCCAATAATGCCGTTGAATATTTTGTGTCTTATTATGATTATTATCAGCCGGAAGCCTATGTGCCAAGTTCGGATACCTTTATTGAAAAGGACTCGGCCGTTAATGATGAAATTGATCAATTACGCAACTCAGCGACGAGTTCTTTATTGTCACGTAATGATGTGATTGTGGTGGCCTCGGTGAGTTCGATTTTTGGGTTGGGTGATCCGCATCAATATCAAGAACACGTGATTAACCTCCGCGTGGGCAATGAGTACGGTCGTGACCAACTAATGCGTGATTTGATCGATGTGCAATTTACCCGCAACGATATTGATTTCCACCGCGGAACGTTTCGCGTTCGAGGGGATATTATGGAAATTTTCCCCGCATCAGAAGATGAGATGGCGTTACGGGTTGAATTTTTTGGTGATGAAATTGATCGTATTCGTGAAATTAACTCATTAACAGGCGAAACAGTCGCTGAGCGTGATTTTGTCGCCATTTATCCCGCTAAACATTTTATGACTAATGATGATCAAATGCGCTATGCCTTAGCGGGGATTAATGATGAAATGACTGCCCAAGTGGCTAAATTTGAGGCAGAAGGCAAATTAATTGAAGCACAACGCATTAAGCAGCGAACAGAGTACGATTTAGCCATGCTGGAAGAAATGGGTTTTGTTGGTGGGATTGAAAATTATTCTCGTTGGATGGATGGTCGTCAGCCAGGGGAACCCCCATTTACCTTGCTAGACTTCTTTCCGGATGATTTTTTGATTGTTGCAGACGAAAGCCACGTGACGATGCCACAAATTCGGGGGATGTTTAATGGCGATAAAGCACGAAAAGAAACGTTGGTTAATTATGGTTTTCGCTTACCATCAGCGCTTGACAATCGGCCGCTTAAATTACCAGAGTTTGAGCAACGCGTGAATCAAATTATTTACATGTCTGCTACCCCTGGTGATTATGAATTAGAACGTGTGACGCCAGACCATGTGGCCGAACAAATTATCCGACCAACTGGTTTGCTAGATCCAGAAGTTGAAGTGCGGCCAGTGATGGGCCAAATTGATGATTTGGTTGGTGAAATCAACCAGCGCGTTGACAAGAACGAACGTGTCTTTATTACCACCTTAACGAAGCGAATGGCCGAAGATTTAACTGACTATTTAAAGAATGTTGGCTTAAAAGTGGCCTATTTGCATGCCGATATTAAGACGCTTGAACGCACTGAAATTATTCGTGATCTGCGGTTGGGTCAGTACGACGTGTTGATTGGGATTAATCTATTACGTGAAGGCATTGACGTGCCAGAAGTTTCCTTGGTGGCCATTCTTGATGCGGATAAGGAAGGCTTCTTACGTAATCCCCGCTCACTGATTCAAACCATCGGCCGTGCGGCACGTAATGCCAATGGTCATGTGATTATGTATGCTGACAAGATGACCCGCTCGATGCAAGAAGCGATTGATGAAACAGCGCGTCGTCGGGAAATTCAAATGCAATACAACGCCCAACATGGCATTACGCCAGTGACCATTAAAAAGCCAATTCGGGATTTGATTTCTGTCAGAACAGAGACGACAACGGGTGAGAAAATTGATTTGACACAAGTGGCCTTTAAAGATCTGCCTAAGGATGAGCAAAAAAATATTATTGCCAATTTGGAAGGTCAGATGAAAGCAGCGGCCAAAGCATTAGACTTCGAAGAAGCCGCGCAACTACGGGATAGTGTCATGTCGCTGAAAGCCTTATTGTAGCTCAAGCAAAATCACAGCGTCGCTTGTAAGGCTTGTTATAATGAAATGAGCAATGAAATTTAGGATAAGGAAGGGCGTTATGCTGATAGTCAGCAGCGTAACGTTGAAACGCTATGGCGAAAACTAATATTGAAATTCGTGGCGCACGCGCCCAAAACTTAAAAAATATCGATGTGGATATTCCAAAGGATCAATTAACCGTTGTGACAGGGTTGTCCGGTTCTGGGAAATCGTCTTTGGCATTCGATACGCTCTATGCGGAGGGCCAACGACGATATGTCGAGAGTTTATCTTCTTATGCGCGCCAATTTTTAGGGCAAATGGATAAGCCAGATGTTGATTCAATTGATGGCTTGTCGCCGGCCATTTCAATTGATCAGAAAACAACGTCTAATAACCCAAGATCGACGGTAGGGACCGTAACGGAAATTAATGACTACTTCCGATTGTTATATGCGCGTGTTGGTCGGCCAGATGAACCGGCGGATGGCACCAAAGTCATGATGTCAATTGACCAAATGGTAGAATATGTTTATCAACAACTGGCTATTGGCAGCCGGTTACAAGTATTTGCCCCCATTATTGTCGGCAAACGTGGCTCACATGAGACAACATTTGACAACATGCGTAAGCAAGGCTATATTCGCGCGCGGGTTGACGGTGACATCTATGAATTAGATGCGCAAACACCCACACTCGATAAAGAAACGGCCCATGATATTGACGTGATGATTGACCGTATTGTGTTACGTGATGATTCACGTTCACGTCTATTTGATGCTATCGAAGCCGCCGTGCGTTTAACGGATGGTTTAGTGCAGTTGGATGTCGTGACGCGTGAGGGTGAACCAGCAGTAGCCCCCTTGAAATTTTCTGATCACTATCTGGGGGAGTTGAAAGATTTTCGTGTGGGGCGCTTAGAACCACGCTTGTTTAGTTTCAATGCGCCACTCGGCGCTTGTGAGGTTTGTCAAGGCTTGGGTGTTACGCGTGAGGTCGATATTGACCTGGTTGTACCCGATGATAGCAAAACGCTTCGTGAAGGGGCCATCGCCCCTTGGAATCCGATTTCATCGCAGTATTATCCTGAGATGTTACGGCAATTTGCTGAGCAATCAGGGATTGATATGGATACGCCCTTCAAAGCCTTACCTAAAAAACAGCAACGCCTCATTTTGCAAGGCTCTGGGACGAAGGATTTTCATTTTCATTACGAAAATGACTTTGGAGGTGTTCGTGATGTAGATATGCCTTTTGAAGGGGTAATCACTAACATTTCGCGGCGGTTCCACGAAACGAATTCGGAATTTACTCGTGACCAAATGGCTAATTATATGACTGAGCTCACTTGTCAGGCTTGTCAAGGTTATCGCCTCAACGCAGCTGCCCGCTCGGTTAAAATCAACGGTCGCCATATTGGTGAAGTATCGGACTTGCCAGTGGATCAAGAGTTGGCCTTTTTTAATGACATTACATTGGGGGAACAAGATGCCACAATTGCCGCACCGATTATTAAGGAAATTAAAGATCGTTTGGGCTTTTTGGCGAGCGTCGGCTTGCAATATTTGACGCTATCCCGTGCAGCTCGCACCCTATCTGGTGGCGAATCGCAACGCATTCGCCTAGCCACACAAATCGGTTCTAATTTGTCAGGGGTGCTTTATGTCTTAGATGAACCGTCCATTGGCTTACATCAACGCGATAATGATATGTTGTTAAAGTCGATGCAAAATATGCGTGACTTGGGCAATACGTTGGTAGTGGTGGAACACGATGAAGATACGATGCTGGCAGCTGATCACTTGATTGATGTGGGGCCGGGCGCGGGAACACTAGGTGGTGAGATCGTGGCAACTGGCACACCAGCCGAAGTGGCTGCCAATCCAAACTCGCTCACGGGCCAGTATTTATCCGGCAAAAAGTTTATTCCTGTACCAACACAACGACGCGAAGGGAATGGCCAAACCATTACGATCAAAGGTGCTCAAGAAAACAATCTCAAGAATGTCACCGTCAAATTCCCTTTGGGTAAGTTTGTGGCTGTCACGGGGGTGTCGGGTTCTGGGAAATCAACGCTGGTGAATCAAATTTTGAAGCGGGCGTTGAAGCAGAAATTAAATCATAATTCGGAAAAGCCTGGGAAGTACCGCACGATTGAAGGTGTCGACAACATTGAACAAGTTGTCGACATTAATCAATCGCCAATTGGCCGGACGCCACGTTCCAATCCGGCAACGTATACGGGTGTTTTTGATGATATCCGTGAACTGTTTGCACAGACTAATGAAGCTAAAATGCGTGGTTACAATAAAGGCCGTTTTTCATTTAACACCAAGGGTGGCCGTTGTGAAAACTGCCGTGGTGATGGGGTGATTAAAATCGAAATGAATTTTTTGCCCGACGTGTATGTGACATGTGAAGTCTGTGGCGGGACACGTTATAATACGGAAACCCTAGAAGTGACTTATAAAGGTCATAACATTTCACAAATTTTGGACATGTCGACCACGGAAGCATTAGCCTTTTTTGCGCCAATTCCAAAAATTGCGCGCAAGTTGCAAACTATTGTGGATGTCGGGCTAGGGTACATTAAGTTAGGCCAATCAGCTACCACGCTTTCGGGTGGTGAAGCGCAACGGATGAAACTCGCTTCCGAACTGCACCGGCGAACCAATGGCAAAACGATGTATATTTTGGATGAGCCAACAACTGGTCTGCATGTTGATGACATTGCTCGTTTGCTCGTTGTTTTGGAACGGTTGGTTGAAGCTGGGAATACTGTGGTTGTGATTGAACATAACCTGGATGTGATCAAATCAGCTGATTGGGTCATCGATATGGGACCAGAAGGTGGTGAAGGTGGCGGTAATGTCTTGGTCACTGGGACACCTGAAAAAGTGATGGCGCATGCCACATCGTATACGGGTAAATATCTCAAAGAAATTATGACACGTGATTTAGCGCGTGCAGCCAAGCAATAGCACAAGAAAAGCCCACTGTTCTCAGAACAGTGGGCTTTTAAATGACTGATTATCGTGATACTTTCTTTTGCTTCGCTAAGTCATGAATCGCCTTCAAGGCACGCTTACGTGTCTTGATGTTTGGGCTCTTCAACTTCCGTGCTGCTGAAGCAATATCTAATTTTTCTGTCATGTGATGAGATCTCCAATTTGTGTGTATTTGCAAATAGGGACGGTATGCTAACAAGCATACTAGCAATCTTACTTACATATTATAAGTATACCAAAAATCTGAAAAATTGCAACTATCCGGCTAAAATGTGAGATAATGAAAGGTAAATTAAGGAAGGTGAATCGTTGACTACCCGTCTGCGACATAGGCTTTATCGTCGGCCATCGCGGTCGCAGATGGTATCAGGTAGTTTGAACAATTGGAGATATGCCAAATAAACCAAAAATAGTGATCATTGGCGGTGGTTCAGGATTACCCGTCATTATTAAACCACTTGTCAAGGAACGTCTCGATTTAACAGCCATTGTCACCGTTGCCGATGACGGTGGGTCAAGCGGCTTGTTACGGAACTATATTAACATTGTGCCGCCTGGTGACATCCGCAATATTTTAGTGGCCATGTCTGATGTGGACCCTGCAATTAAACAAGTGATGCAGTACCGTTTTGATGCCAAGGATGATTTTTTCGCGCAACACGCAGTAGGGAATTTGATTATTGCGGCAATGACGGAAATGCATAATAGCATCTTTGATGCGGTGCAGCATCTCGCTGACTTTATGAAAGTTCGTGGCCGTATTTATCCAGTATCCAACGAACCACTTGTCTTACACGCCGAATTTAAGGATGGCAATATTTTAGCCGGTGAGTCAGAGATTACGAAGGCACATAAAACAATTGATCATGTTTGGGTCACGCGTGATGCCTCACAAGACGTACCACGTGCCGCACCAGAAGTCGTCGAGGCGATTTTGGATGCGGATATGATTGTCTATGGGCCAGGTAGCTTATTTACGTCAATCTTACCCAACGTCGTTGTGCCAGAAGTTCGGACAGCGTTGCGGTTGACAGCGGCCAAACAAGTCTACATCTCAAACATTATGACGCAAAAGGGTGAAACGGATGCCTACACGGATGCGCAGCATTTATTGGCTTTAAACGCGCATATTGGTGCACCGGTGATTGATTATGTGATTGCCAACAACGCGATTGTCCCAGATGATTTCGTTGACTTTCAAAAATGGCATGAAATTTCTAATCAAGTGAAGCTCGATCCGGCTGCCGTTGCGGTTCAGGGCGCACAAGAAATTGCTGGCGACTTCTTACAATTGCGTGATGCCGGTGCTTTCCATGATGGGGATAAAATCATGGCAGAATTGATGCAAATTTTGGAGTGAAACGATGTCCTACGCGGCTGATGTCAAAAAAGAATTAACGGGATTATTGGTGCATGACGGCAATGCCAAAGCGGAATTGTCGGCACTGATGCGTATGAATGGTGTCAGTACGCTGGGCTTTGATCAGACCGTGTCGGTCAAAACTGAAAATGCCGCCATTGCACGCCGCATTTATACGTTGTTAACGCAAAATTATGAGGGCGTCTTGGTGGAAGTCACGATGGCTGATCATAGTCATTTATCACAGCATAAGTCCTATGGTGTGCTGCTGAAAACGCAGGTTGAGGCGGTATTGGCGGATTTAGGCGTTGATCCCTTTGGTTTACACCCAGAAATCCCCGCACGCCTGCTCAATCAAAAAGATAAGCGCCGTTCATTTTTGCGCGGGGCCTTTTTGGCGGCCGGTTCCGTGAATTCACCTGAAAAAGCGAATTATCATTTAGAAATCTTTACAACGCATGAAGAACTGGCCGAAAAAATGTTGCAAATGATGCAAGAATTTGGCTTGCCGGCCAAAATTACGGATCGGGCAGGCGGCTTTATTGTTTATCTGAAGCGCGCCGAAAAAATTGTCGATTTTTTGTCACTGATTGGCGCCTCCCAGACCATGTTGCGCTTTGAAGATATCCGCATGATGCGTGATATGCGCAATTCGGTTAATCGGATGATGAATGCCGAAATGGCAAATATGCAAAAAACAGCCGATGCAGCCAATAAGCAAGTGCAGCAAATCCTATTTATTGCTAATGCCATTGGTGATTTAGATTTGTTACCAAAAAAGTTACGTGACATCGCCAAAGCGCGATTAGAGCATCCAGACGCCTCGTTAGCTGAACTGGGAGATTATTTGGAAATTAGTAAATCCGGGGCCAACCATCGCATGCGGAAGTTAAAAGAGCTCGAACAGATGATCAAAGATGAGGTGCCATTTGACCTAGCGAAGTTGTAAAACAAATTTTAGCACTCTAAATATCTTTGTGCTAAAATAGTCTTAGTGACTTGATGTTACCATCGAGTGACACATAATTGACCAACTTGACAAACTTACCGTATGGTGGGAATGTCAGGTTGGGACCATGAAAAGGAGCTTAACAACTATGTGGCCAGGAGTTATTGAACAAACAGCCAACGGCCGTGAAAGCTATGATTTGCCTTCACGTTTGTTAAAAGATCGGATTGTTTTGGTACAAGGCGAAATCGAAGATAGCATGGCAACGTCAATTGTTGCCCAATTGCTATTCTTAGAAGCCCAAGATCCAACAAAAGAAATTTCAATGTATATCAATTCACCAGGTGGTTCAGTCACTGCTGGGCTATCGATTACAGATACGATGAACTTTATTAAGGCACCAGTGACCACCATTGTGATGGGCTTGGCGGCTTCAATGGGGACGATTATTGCCAGTTCTGGTGAAAAGGGTCATCGTTTCATGTTGCCTAATGCTGAATATTTGATTCACCAACCAATGGGCGGTGCTGCTGGTGGCACCCAGCAAACAGATATGGCCATTATTGCTGAACAATTGACTAAAACACGGGCAAAGTTGAACCGTATTTTGGCTGATGCGTCTGGCAAGGACTTGGAAACAATTGCACATGATACTGAACGTGATTATTGGATGAGTGCTGAAGAAACGTTAGAGTACGGCTTTATTGACGGTATTTTGACGAAATCTGGTGAAAAGCCTGTGGTCAAGTAATGATGAGAAAACTAATCGATAACTTTGTGAGTTGCGGTTGGTTTTTTTATTAGGTAACGTTGTGCTTAGTCCTTAAAAATGAGATAGTATATCATTGCGTTTTCACGGGAATGGGCGTTATATAATAATCTCATTAAATTAATGCTTTCACGTGCAAATATGCACAATATGGGGTAAAATAAGGTAGTAATAAAATTTTTGGAGGATATTATGAAGATTTTTGCTTACGGTATTCGTGATGACGAAAAGCCAGCGTTGGAAGACTGGAAGTCAGCGCATCCAGAAGTTGAAGTTGATTACACTCAAGAACTTTTGACACCTGAAACAGCCGCTTTGGCTAAGGGGTCAGATTCAGCCGTTGTTTATCAACAATTAGACTATACGCCTGAAACATTGAAGGCATTGGCAGAAGCCGGTGTAACAAACATGTCTTTGCGTAACGTCGGAACAGATAACATTGATTTTGAAACAGCGAAGGCTTTGAACTTCAACATTTCAAACGTACCAGTTTACTCACCAAATGCCATTGCGGAACATGCAGCCATCCAAGTGGCGGCTTTGTTGTCACAAGCTAAGGTGATGGAAAACAAAGTACAAAAGCGTGATTTGCGTTGGGAACCAACAATCCGTCGTGAAGTGCGTGACCAAGTTGTTGGTGTTGTTGGGACAGGCCACATCGGTCGTGTCTTCTTGGAAATCATGCAAGGTTTCGGGGCTAAGGTTGTCGCTTATGATGTTTACCGTAACCCAGAACTTGAAGCAGAAGGTGTTTACGTTGACACATTGGATGAATTGCTTGAACAATCAGACATCGTGTCATTGCACGTCCCACATATTCCAGGTGTCAATGATCAAATGATCAATGCAGAAACAATTGCTAAGATGAAGGACGATGCAGTCTTGGTTAACGTTTCTCGTGGTTTGTTGGTTGATACAGATGCTGTTGTTGCCGCATTGGATTCAAAGAAGTTGTTTGGCTTCGTAATGGATACTTATGAAGGTGAAGTTGGTGTCTTCAACAAGGACTGGTCAGAAAACGGTTTGGCAGACAAGCGTTTGGATGATTTGATTTCACGTGAAAATGTTTATGTGACACCACATACTGCATTCTATACAACGCACGCTGTGCGTGAAATGGTACATCAATCATTTGATGCTGCCGTTGCATTTGCCAAGGGTGAAACACCAGCAAATGCTGTGAAGTACTAAACAAAGAAACACCCGCAGTAGCCGCGGGTTTTCTTATGTCATTTTGTGTCGTGGTAGGACACAGGTTAGAATTTTGTCGGAAAGAGCTTAGCAATACAGTTAGGGATTGCTGTAATTTTAGGTGAGGGAAATTATGACGATTAAAGCAGAAGGCCAAAAGTGGGCTTCAAAAGATTCACAAGCCTTACGCAATGAAGAATATGCTCGTAAGGCGGTGGAAAACGCCCCAGTAACATTTAACGGTGATACAGAACTAAAGTTGAAGGATTTCTTCTTTAAGGTTTTGTCTGGTTCAGCGCAAGGTATTTTGATTGGTGTCTTGCCATCAGCTGTGATGAAGTACATCATTCAATACTCTGGTTTGGGGACAACAACATTTGGTGGCCATTTAAGTGCCATCTTGACATTGTTCACTTCATTTATCCCCGTTTTGATTGGTATGGCGGTTGCCTTGCAATTTAAGATGAAGAGTTTGGATGTTGGGGTTGTTGCGATTGCAACAGCTGCGGCGTCTGGTTCAATTAAGTGGGCGCAAGTGCCAACTGGTTTCGTGAACCCAATCACAGGGGCGAAAACAATTGCGCCAAGTAATATTTACATTGCAAGTGGTGCTGGTGATGTGATCAATGCCATGATTGTGGCTGCTGTTGCGGTCTTTGTGACATGGTTAGTGGCACGTTACTTGAAGGGCTTTGGTTCTGTTGCCATCATTTTGAGCCCAATCATCATTGGTGGTGGTGTTGGTTTGTTTGGTAAGTTGATTGCCCCTTATGTTGGTGCCGTTACAACTTGGATTGGTAACTTGGTTGAAACGTTTACGCGTTTGGCACCAATTCCAATGGTAATGTTGATTGCGATGGCATTCTCAATTATCATTATTACACCTGTTTCAACTGTTGGTATTGCCTTGGCTATTTCATTGTCAGGTATCGGTTCAGGTGCAGCCGCCATGGGTGTTGTGGCAACAACAATTGTGTTGTTGATTAACTCATGGCGTGTAAACAAGCCTGGTGTCACAGTAGCGATTGCTTTGGGTGCCATGAAGGGTATGATGCCATCTGTCTTTGCTAAGCCGGTAACGATGCTGCCATTTATGCTGGCGGCAGCTATTTCGGCTATTCCGGTGGCTTTGTTCAATATTCAAGGGACACCAACAACTGCCGGATTCGGTTACATCGGTTTGGTATCACCAATCCAATCAATGGTCAAGGATCCATCAATTCCAGCAAATGTGATGAACCACTTCATTAATCCATTCACAGCTTTGATTGCTTGGATTATCATTCCAATCATTGCCGGATTTATTGCACAATTCGTCTTCAGTAACTGGTTGAAGTTGTACACACCAGCTGACTTCGAACAAGACCTATAAAATTTAGATCGTATTAACGTCACCTCAAATTGATGAGGTGACGTTTTTATTTGACAAAATTGATTAGTCATGTAACAAAATTTCGCAACAATGTTACAAAAATATTAAATCAATCATGTTTTTTGGTGCAATTGGGTAGTAATTTTCAGGCATCAGCATTTTTTCGCTGGTTTTGAAAGTGCGATGATACTGCGTGTTCAGCTTGTTTTTGGGTAAAATATAACTTTTTAAATAGATATTTTTGATACCTTTTGTATATTAAATGGTTTTTGTACCGGTTTTTGATTGGCTATGTTACATATATGTAATATTGATACGTCAAAATAAGTCACATGATGTTAAAGAAAATTTTAATTACAAGTGCAACAGTAACTGGTATGACATTGGGGGTTCTCGGCGCGCAACTTAAAGCTGAAAGTCATCCGACAGATGCCGCTTCATTAAACGAACAAGTTAATGTAAAAGCGGTCGATCGCGCTGTTGCTTCATTAGCTGACGTGAAGTCAGTCCAATTGTCAGTCAGTCAGGCTGTAGCAGCCAACAAAATGTCTGAACAAACGACAACACCAGCTGAATCAACTGTAGTTGAATCAGCGCCGGCCGTTGCAGCAACAGAACCTGTTGCAGCGACACCAGCACCAGCGGCACAAGCCGTTGTGACACCTGTTGCAACAGCAGCTAAGCCAGCTGAGGCAACGCCAGCACCAGCACCAGCTTCTGGTGACTTGCAATGGTTGATTGCACGTGAAAGTAGTGGCAATGTGAATGCACAAAATGGGCCTTACTACGGTATTGGACAATTAAGTGAAAACTATTATGCCAAGTATGTGCCGGGCCAAAATTATCGCGGAAACTATGCTGTGCAACTTGAAGCCATGCAAAAATACATTGCGGACCGTTATGGCACAGTTGCGCAAGCCATTGCGCACTGGCAAGCTAATAACTGGTATTAAGCCTCATTTGGCGTCATACAAATGGTGCAAATCACAAAGTACACTTCGGTGTACTTTTTCTATTTCAGCTTAATTTATTCACAACAAGAGTGGTATCAAATTTAGCAGTAGAGTAGTGTATAATAGAATAGAATAAATAAACTGGATGATGATTTGCATGCGCTTAGAACAATTTACGCCAACCTATATGGTTGAAAGAATATATGATTTAACCGTTGATGACCTTAAGGCTCATGGGGTTAAAACAGTCCTTGCCGACTTAGATAATACGTTACTGGCCTGGAATAATCCAAACGGTACGCCGGAATTGCGCCAGTGGTTAGCTGATTTGCGTGAAGGTGGGATCGAGTTAATCGTGGTCTCAAATAATACCACCAAGCGGGTGGCCAAAGCCGTTGAGCCGTTAGGCGTACAATTCGTCTCTTGGTCGCTTAAGCCACTGCCTAGAGGTATTTTGCATGTTTTGCGGACGCACCATTTAAAACGTGAATCGGTTATTATGGTAGGGGATCAAATGTTAACGGATGTTTGGGCAGCCCATGCTGCGGGCGTGCGGAGTGTCCTTGTTAAACGTTTGATTGACTCGGATATGTGGCAAACATGGCTAAATCGTAGTATTGAAAAGCAAGTGAAGAAAATTGTTTTTCGCGCACATCCAAACTTAAAATGGGAGAAATCACTTCGTGACAACTGAAGTAACGGACGCCTATGTCCGAGAAGAATTAAATGACGGTTTGCGCTGCATTGGCTGTGGCGCCTTAATCCAGGTCGATGACCCAAATAAATCGGGTTATTTACCAATGAGTGCTTTGAAAAAGGCCATTGATCGGGACGAATTGCTTTGCCAACGGTGTTTCCGTTTGCGGCATTATAACGAAATTCAACCCGTAGAATTAACGGACGATGACTTTGCGAGCTTGCTGCATCAAATCTCAGATACACGCGCTTTAATTGTTTATGTGATTGATGTTTTTGATGTAACCGGCTCAGAAATTTCTGGCTTGCCACGCTTTGTGGGGCAAGATAACCCGATTTTGGTGGTGGCCAATAAAGTGGACTTACTGCCAAAGTTATTGAACAAGAATCGGTTAAAAAACTGGTTGCAAGCAGAATTGAAGGCGCAAGGCATTAAGCCCGTCGATATTTTCTTGACGTCAGCAACACACCCACAAAATCTTGATGCGTTGTTGGCTGAAATTGATGAATTACGTGCCGGCCGAGATGTCTACGTGGTTGGGGTCACTAATGTTGGTAAATCAACCTTGATTAACCAAATTATTAAAACAAGTACTGGGGTGAAAGACTTAATTACGACTTCACGTTTCCCAGGGACAACACTTGATCGGATTGAAATCCCACTATCTGATGGGCAGCAGTTGATTGACACACCAGGTATTATTAAGCGTGATCAGATTGCACACGTATTGTCGGACAAAGACTTGAAGTACGCGTTGCCTAAAAACGAAATTAAACCACGTACTTATCAATTGAATCCGGAGCAAACGCTATTTATTGGCGGACTGGCACGCTTTGATTTTGAAGCAGGCGAACGATCAGCATTCACGGCATACTTTGAAAATAATCTCAAGTTACACCGGACAAAGTTGGCCGGTGCGGATGCTTTTTATGAGAAGCATGTCGGGTCACTATTAACACCAGCACCAAAAACAGGGACAACCCTTGTTAAGCACACCTTTAAAACGACGGAAAAGAGTGATATTGTGTTTGCTGGTTTGGGCTGGATTTCTGTACCAGCTGGCGTACAAGTCAGCGGTTGGGCACCACAGGGCGTTTCTGTCCTTATTCGAAAGGCAATGATTTAATGTTACAACTTACTGGAAAACAAAAGCGTTTCTTACGCGCACAAGCCAACACACTTTCACCTATTTTTTCTGTTGGTAAAAATGGATTGACGCAAGCTTGGGTCGACGAAATTGTTTTGGCCATTGCCAAGCGTGAATTAATTAAAATTAGCATCCAACAAAGTGCGGACGATTCAGCACAAGCGGTGGCAGATTTTATTCAATCACACTCAGACATCACGGTCGCGCAAGTCATTGGCCGGACGTTGGTGTTGTACTTGCCAGCGCAAGAAGATAAATATAAGAAGATTTCTGTGGCATTAGCAAAGATTTAATCAAAGGTAGTCATGTCAATGCAAGGGATAGCAACAACGATCACACAAAGGCAACTGCAAGCAGCCGTCGTGCAACCGCAACACCGTGTCGGTATTTTTGGTGGGACGTTTGACCCGCCACATATGGGCCAACTGGTGTTGGCGGAAAGTATCGGGCGACAATTGGGGTTAGAAAAGGTTTACTGGCTGCCAAATGCACAACCGGTAGACGGCCGCCATGCCAGTGCGATTGCGCCGGCGGATCGCGTGCAAATGGTTCGCCAAGCGATTATGGGCAATCCCTTCTTTGACCTTGAATTGCTTGAAATCTATCAGGGTGGCCCATCGTTGACGTATCAAACGATGCTGGCACTCACCCAAGCGCATCCAGAAAATGCGTACACCTTCATCATGGGTGGTGATCTTGTTGAAAAGCTGCCAACTTGGGCACATATTGATGACCTGGTGCAATTGGTACAACTAGCAGCTGGTAAAACAACCCAACAACCCGTTCAATCGGATTATCCTATTATTTGGTGTGATGTGCCCAAAATTCAAATTTCGGCTTCAGATATTCGGACAAAACTGCGGTTAAACCAAAGTATTCGCTATCTGGTACCAGAACGCGTCAGTTATTTTATTGAGGAATATCATTTATATCGGGGGCTCTATGACTAAGTATTTTGATGGTAGTATGGCTGAACTTGAAAAACGTGTCGCTGCACAACTGTCGGACTATCGTTTCCAACATGTTTTACGTGTCAGAGATTACGCGCTCAAATTAGCCAAACAGTATGGTGTGTCACCAGAAAAGGCTGAAATTGCTGCACTCGTGCATGACTATGCCAAAGAACGCGCTGATGCGGATTTCCTTGCCGTGATTCAGGCCAAACATTTGGATCCTGATTTAGTCAATTGGGGGAATTATATTTGGCATGGTGTCGTTGGTGCGGAAATGATTCACGATGAGTTAGGCATTGATGATCCAGATATCTTAACCGCTGTTCGGCAACATACCACAGGATCAGGGGCGGATATGTCTTTGTTATCACAGATTATTTTTATGGCAGACTATTTAGAATTGGGTCGCACGTTTCCTGGGGTGGAAACGGCACGTCAACTGACGGATCAATCCCTAGCTGCTGGTATCAAGTACCAAATCGTCCATACTGTTTTACGGTTGGTCGAAAAAGCAACACCGATTTATCCAAAAAGTATTACGACCTATAATTACTGGTTGTCCCGTGCTTAAGGGCAACGTATAAACGAAAGTAAAGGCAAAAATTTTGACAACAGCATTAGATGTAAAAACAGTATTAGAAACAGCCGTTAAGGCAGTTGATGACAAGAAAGCCAACAACATTGTTGCACTAGACATGCGACACGTGAGCTTGATGGCTGATTACTTTGTGATTGCTGATGCCGCTTCAAACCGGCAGGTACAGGCAATTGTGACGGAAGTAAAAGACAAAATTCAAGAAGCTGGGGGCGAAGTTAAGTTAATTGAAGGCTTCCAAGCAGCGGATTGGGTTTTGGTTGATTTAGGCGATGTGATTGTGCATGTCTTTTCAACGGAACAACGTGATTTCTATAATTTGGAACGTCTTTGGCACGATGCGCCTTACCTGGATCTCACAGAATTATTGGTGGCAGACTAACTAAGATGAGCGGCAGCTCGTCTTTTTTCTGTTAAAATAGAACATATGACAAACGACAATTTACAAAATAATTATTCAACTTTTGCAGCGAAATATGATCAGTTATTTGATCAAGACATGTATCAGGATTGGGCTGATTTTGTGACTAGCCAAACTCAACCAGGCGCCATTTTAGATCTTGGTGGTGGTGCGGGGCGTTTGGCAGTGTTATTGGCGCAACAAGGGTACCAAGTTGATGTGCTTGATATTTCAGCTGAGATGTTAACATTAGCCCAGCAGCACGCCGCAGCGGCCGATGTGGATGTGACCTTGTTACAAGCGGATATGCGTGATTGGTCAGACTGGCAGAAAACCTATCCAACGATTGTGAGTTTTGCAGATGCGCTGAACTATCTGCCCACACTGGCTGATTTCCGATCGGCTATTCATGAAGTTGCGGCGCATTTGGACAAAGGTGGGCAATTCTTGTTTGATGTGATTACACCGCATCAAGTCAATGTTGGTTATGCCGATTATTACTATAATAACGATGATGATGATGAAAACATCTTCATGTGGACGAGTTATCCAGGCGAAGCGACGAATAGTGTTGATCATGATTTAAAGTTTTTTGTGTATGACGCGGCCATTGATGGGTTTAAAGTTTTACGTGAAATTCATCATGAACAAACGTATGATTTAGAGACTTATCAACGAGAGTTGATGGCGGCAGGATTCGAACAAATAACGGTGTCGGCCGATTTTGGTGACAGTACCATTGATGAGGCTACGGATCGTTGGTTCTTTAAGGCGGTGAAAGCATGAAAGTTGTTGGTTTAGTAACTGAATACAATCCATTTCATAATGGGCATCGTTACCACATACAACAAGCCAAAGCGGTGACTGGGGCCGATGTTGTGGTGGCCGTGATGTCGGGTAATTTTGTCCAACGTGGGGAACCTGCTTTATTTGATAAATGGACACGGACGCAAACAGCGCTGGAAAACGGGGTGGATCTTGTCATTGAGCTACCAACTTTTTATGCCGTGCAACCTAGCCATATTTTTGCCGAAGGTGCTGTGCGCTTATTGGCAGCGATGGGCATCAAAGACATGGTCTTTGGGAGTGAACATGCGGATGTTGATTTCTTAAAGCTGGCCGAACAGGCACCAAGTGTCGAAGACGGGCATGCTTTTCAAGAGAAAAATCAAACTTTTGCGCAAGCTTACGCAACGCAATTGGCGCAAGAGACTGGTTTTGTGTTAGAGGATCCAAATGACATTTTGGCATTTGGTTATGCCAAAGCGGTTCTTAAACTTGGGGTGGATATGACGTTACACCCCATTCAACGAGTAGCTGCGGGGTACCACGATCAGAGTTTTGCTGATGATCAAACCATTGCCTCAGCATCTTCAATCCGGTTGGCCTTGCATAAAGGCAAGCTTGAAAAAGTACAAGGCGTGGTGCCACCAGCCACCTTACAAGCGATTGCGCAAGCACCACATACGATTGCTTTTGAAACGCCATTTTGGCAATTGTTGCGCTATCGGTTAATGACGGATACGATTGGCCAACTTGGCCAAGTTTATCAAATGGCGGAAGGTTTGGAACATCGGCTTGCAGCGGTTGCCCTTGGAGAACCTGGGCCAAAAAGTTATCAGAACTTTATCAAATCGGTAAAGTCAAAGCGCTATACTTTTGCCCGGATGCAGCGCACGTTGTTGTATACATTACTTAACATTAAAGTGGACCAAATGCAGGCGGCGATGCAGGATCCTTATTTGCGCATTCTCGGCTTTACGGATGCCGGGCAACAGTTCTTAAATCAAATTAAAAAGACGGTGACCTTGCCTTTGATTAGTAAAGTGGATCAAAACCTCGCTAAAGCGAATCTGCGGTTAGACTATAAAGCAGGGAAAATCTGGCAACTG
>USIU01000001.1 GCA_900554745.1 uncultured Leuconostoc sp. | reverse complement strand
AACCGCTCATAATAAGGTAATACGGTATCCACTTGCGTTTGCTGTAGCATGATTTCAGATACCAGTACCCGATAGGGATCATGGTTCACCCGCCAAGGCAAGTTTGCCCGGCCCTCACGATCATACCAGTCCAGTAATGTGCGACGAAAATCTTCAATTGTTGCTTCTGTCCAAAATTCCATAATCCTATTGTACCCTAAGTTGGTCTGAATTTAGCACGGGTTATTCGTAAAGCCTTGTTTTTTCGGGATATATAACGTATAATAATATCTTGTATGTAAAACATTTGAAAAAGGAGTACCCATCATGGCATTAAAGAAGCCGCTTAATTCATTCGCCCGTGCTCGCAAGGTCGGACACAACTCAGCCAAGAAGCAACGCCAAATTGCGATTGCAAAGTTGCAACAATGGGCAAAGGGTAAGTCAGAAGAATTACCTGAAACAAAGTAATCATATCTGAGACTAAAAAAACCAGTACGCGTACTGGTTTTTTTGTTGGCCTTTTTTCGGCTCAACTGTGTCTATACGACCTAAAAGTATTTATTTATGGTACGGGGAGCCTTGTTGGATCATAAAAGCCCGATAGATTTGCTCAACTAACACCAACCGCATTAATTGATGCGGTAGTGTCAAAAGACCAAAGCTCATTTTCATATCAGCACGTTGCTTGATCATCGGATCCAGCCCTAATGACCCCCCAATAATAAACGTGATATCTGAATAGCCGGCTACTGTCACATCGGCTAACTTTTGCGCAAACGCCTCCGATGGAAGTTGTTTACCCTCAATTGCTAATACAATAACAAAATCACGTGCCCCAATTTTTTCTTGGATACGCGCCCCTTCTTTCATGAGAATTTGTTGGTTCTGAGCTGCACTTGCCTTATCCGGCGTTTTCTCATCAGGCAATTCAATCATCGTTGTCTTCGCAAAACGAGATAGTCGCTTTGTATATTCAGCAATCCCCGCTTTCAAATAATCTTCTTTTAACTTGCCAACAGTAATAATTTTAATGTTCATGACGGCGAATCCCTTTACATTTTCTTAAACTTTTTAATCACAATGCAAACATTTGTGTCTGACTACTTATCCACAATTTGTCATACGAACAACACAAACACAACATCTCAATATGCCTATTATACCAGTACTTATCATGTTCGCATATTTTTTTATCCACAGATTTTGACCCATTTTAAACAAAATGTGGATAACTTTTTCCACGTTTTTGAACGGCGTTTTAGTCAAATTTCGCCCTCAATTATTGGCCTTATCCACAGTTTTCCACTTTTTTATCCACAACTGTGGATAAGCACAGATGTTCCCTTAACATTAAATCACAAATAACGCTGAACGTTCTTATTTTTAACCTAACCATCGATTTTCATACAGTATACGTTCTGCTCATGCGCTAAAGACAAACATTGACATATTTTTGACAAGATTGGTCAAAAATTGACAAAAATCGCACGTTTTCTCGTGTTCGCTCGGCTATTTAATTAAAACTTAACAAATACCCTTAGTTTTCAACACCACAACCGCGACTTATCCACATTTCATCGACTTTTACACCGATTTATCAACATTTTCAGTCGATTTATTAACATTTTCAGAAAACATGTACCCTGATTGATTTGTAAAAAATAAGTAAAGAAAAAAGTTAACGCGCACGTTAACTTCCTAATTTTTGTGTTAATTTAACTTTAACCGTCTTTTTCTCTGCTTGATGATAATACGTAATTGTCACTGTATCGTTGAGATCGTGCTTATACAATTCTTCGCGCAAATCCGCTTGTCCTGTCACCGTCTTACCATCAATACCAGTGATCACGTCATACTTTTGAATACCGGCCTTAGCTGCTGGCCCATTTGGCGTCAAACTCATCACGACAACACCGCCTTTAACAGTATCGGGAATCTTCAACAACGACTTTTGATCATCAACCGTCACGGCTGATAGTTCAACTAATCCAATTCCGATAGCCGGACGGGTCACTTGACCATATTTAACCAACTTGTTGACAATATCGACCACCTGGTTTGACGGAATCGCAAAGCCCATCCCCTCAACACTCGTGCCAGAGGCAGAAGATGATAACTTCATGGAATTAATCCCAATGACTTGGCCAGCAAAATTGATGAGCGGACCACCAGAATTCCCAGGGTTAATCGCTGCATCGGTTTGAATCACTGTTGAACCACCATAGTTTTGCCCATCTTCAGAAGTCGATTCCACTAACCGTTTCTTAGCCGAAATAATCCCCTCAGTCACTGATGAGGCATATTGTGACCCGAGTGGTGACCCAATGGCTAACACTTTTTGACCGACTTGAATTTTATTTGAATCCCCAAATGCTGCCGTTGTCGTCACCTTATCCGCTGCGATCTTTAAGACGGCTAAATCTGTCATCGCATCTTTACCAACTAACGTGGCTGTCACTTTTTGACCATCGTGTAACATGACCTGAATTTGTGCTGCCCCGTTAATGACATGGTTATTAGTGACCACGTAGGCTGCATCACCAGATTTCTTATAAATAACGCCGGATCCTTCAGAGGCTTCTTGAAAGGTGTCCTTCCCCGTCTGTGTGAAATTCAAGACCGACACAACTGCATCAGAGACTTTATTATAAGCGGAAGTCGCTGTCGCATCTTTCGCAATCGTCACCGTTTTATCCGCTTTCGTGGTGACTTTTTGATTGGCTTGCTGCACATCTTCCAAACCACGCTGCCCATACAACATAGCCCCACCACCAAGGACACCAGCAATTGCCCCCGTTACAATAATTTTTGTTAATGATTTATCCGCCATATTATTCACCCATCTATTGCTTTGTTTTAAGTGTATCGGTTACAAATTAATATTAAATTAAATTATACCGATAAGTTATCCCCAGTAAAGGCATTGATTTTCAAAATATACTTCTCATCTCCGCTGTAGGCTTCAAATGCCCAAACCGGCAGATAAATATCATAACCATTCACTGTTAATATTTTATCATAGTACAAGTAACCTTCAGATAAGCGATCCCCACTGTCGATTTCATTGTACCGATAAAGCGCCACAATCGCCTCTTCTTCAGAAATAAGCGGGCGATCATCACGGAGTTTTTGCGTATTAATTAACTGCCGCTTGACCACCTTGGTTGGTTTACCATTTTTATCATAACGAAAAACCATTGTCCCAGACTCAGTCATCACCGGTAGACCATTAACCACTTGAGAATATACTTTATCCCCATTGGTCTTATTGGCCGTTAAAATCGGATTGTAGCGGTAGCCGGCATCATAGGCTATCACATTAGGGGATAAACTCGTTGGCTCACCACCACGTGTTTTCAGGCCTTTCGTGGTACGAAATTCGCCAACAAGCATTTCCGAATCTCCTTCATTCGTCGTGCTTAAATCACTGGGCAAACGCGTTATTTCAGCTTTCTTAGCATGTTGCGCAGCCAAATAACTTTTATATTTAATGGTCGTGCTAAAACTCGGCAACTTAATATTTTGTTTTTTCATCTCCAAAATAATGTTGGCGTTCGCATCCGCCACTTGCGTTGGCGCCACACGACCAGCCTGCCACCAATTAAATAGGAAAATGTCCAGCAAAACAAACAAAATCAACATCAACACGGTTATACGTTTAAATTGCATGACTGCCTCCTTTTAGTTTTGCCTGTTACGGTTGCGCTTTTGCTGCTAAGTAGGCCGCCACGCTGTGCCAACCATCGTCGGTTTCAATCATCCAAGTCGGCACCATATTGACCGCTGCTTGGCTGTCTTTGTTGATTAGCCACTCATAACCTGGGGTAATAAAATGGTAGTCGCTCGCCTTGACGCCAGCATCGTTTAATTGCTTTAAGACCGTCGCCGTTGATGGTAATGTGACATCGGGTTGATTATTCGGCACTGGCACACCCAATTCATTCAGCGAGTATGTGCTCGTTTGGTGACCATTTTGCGACATATCAATATGAATAGCCCCACTTTCTGATTGGAAATACACTGGGAAACCTTCAACATAAGTCCGATAAGTCACTGATTGACCAAAATTTTGACTTTCAAAGAAACGCGTATCGGTTAAGTTCAGTTGCAATAAGTTGATTTGCGCAAAACTCAGATTCAAGCGGTCCAGATAGGACTTCGGTAACTTGTTTTTAACTGTGTTGTCCGCAAAAGTCACCGTTTCCCACTCCGGATCATACGTCACCGTTTGGTGATTTAATTTATTGGTATAAACCGTTTTGTCACCCTCTTCAGTAATCACAAGCTGATTTACCGTCCCTAGTAACGCAGACACGTACATTTTTGGATCACGTCGATTTACCAGATAAGAATAGACCGGTAGTTTGAACGATTGCGTGTAGTTTAACTCAGTCTGGCCTTGCAATGTTTTAAAATTAACCGTTGTATGCTGAGGTAGTTGCTTGACCACCCGCCAAACCGCATCGTCATCGAGTCGGCCAACTTTGACGGTGGTTACCTGCCGCGTTTTAGTATTCACAAAATACCCATTATTCGACTGATCAAGCGCCAACACAAAATAATCAAAATTCAAAGGCTTTTGTCGTTCAACTTGTTGGTTATAGCGGGTATTGAAATAGTCAATTGGAATAACATCCGGATAGCGTAACGTCAAGCTACTTTTGGTACTTAAAATTTTTTCAATCCGTTGCGAACTAACCGTTGTCGTTTGCGCATCGGAAAAACGCGCTGACATCAGCGCATTCTTAATCATCTTGATTTGTTTAGAATCTGTTTTGAGGACAACATGTTGCTGACCTTTGGCCTGCGTCACAATGTATTGGGTCGGCCGAAAAACTTGAATAAGCTGTTGGTTAGATTGCTGGGTTGCAGATTGACTGGCCGTTTCGGTTGGCCCAAAAGATTTAAACGTCAAAGCACTTAAAACAACTGAGGCCCCAATTGCAAGCACCAACAGCACATTCAAAATGGTTTGTTGGAGAAGAAATGGCTTATTCCGCATCCCAGTCATCCTCCTCTAACTCAGCATCGTCCACATACGCTAACGAAATATAGAAGGTAGACCCTTTGTTTTCAACTGAATCAACCCAAATACGCCCATTAAACTTTTCCACAACTTCTTTGGAAATCGCAAGACCTAAGCCAGTCCCACCCTGGGCCCGTGAGCGTGATTTATCCACACGGAAAAACCGGTTGAAAATGTTATCCAAATCTTTTCTTGGAATGCCCAATCCTTGATCGGAAATACTTAAAATTGCCCGTGTCTTGGTTTTAATTAAACGCGCCGTAATAGTCCCACCATCTGGCGAATATTTCACCGCATTATTCATAATGTTATCCAACACTTGGGTAAACTTATCGGGATCAACCTCAACCCAAACGTCTTCATTGGTGAACTCGCGTTTAATGTTGTAGCTTTTGTTTGGGGTATCGGCATTTTTTGCATCGTTTTCAATAATCATATCGAAACGATTTAAGACAAAATTGAACAAACTATTAAGGTTGACCACCTCTAGTTTCACATCCATCGTTCCTTGATCCAAACGTGATAGTTCCAACAAATCGTTAATCATCCGGATCATACGTTGGGTTTCATCCTGCACGACACCCAAAAAGTTTTGCGCCATTTCAGGATCATTAATCGCGCCTTCAGCTAATGCATCGACATAAGAACGCACTGAAGTCAATGGTGTCCGCAATTCATGTGACACATTGGAAACAAACATCCGCCGTTCGGCATCAATTCGCTGTTGCTCTGTAATATCATGTAAGACCACGACTAACCCAGAAATGAAACCTGACTGCCGTTTAATCAAAGAAACATAGGCTTGAACAACGACTTCCTTGCCCGCATCTGACAAATCAACTTGGAAATCATCCAAATTTTCCAGCATGTCACGTAAAGTGCGCTTACCACGCAGGTGTAGCAAATCAACCACATGTTTGCCAATGGCTTCTTCGCGATCAACGCCCACAAAATCAGCCGCCGCCTGATTAATAATCGTCACTTCACCGCGGCGGTTAGCTGCCAAAACACCATCAGCCATGTGCGTAAGCACCGAATCTAACCGGTTACGTTCCGCGTTGACCGTTTCGGTGGATTCTTCAACTCGGGTGGAAAGTTCGTTAACCGATTGGGCGAGATGGCCAATTTCATCCGAACCATAAATATGGTTGACCATCGAATAGTCCCCATTCGCAATTTTGGTCGTCTGTTTATCAATTTGTTCAATTGGTCGCGTTAGCGTATGCGCCAAAAACAACGCCAAACCAATACTGGCCACCAAAGCAATTAAGCCAGCAATGATAAAGAGCCGCATCACGCTATTCACGTGTTGATAAACCGGTGCCAAACTGGCTGCGACCACAATCACCCCGCTCACATCACGGACACGGCCAGAAGTCGTACCTAACGGTATGGTTAATAATTCCTTACGATCTCCGTTGTCATTGATAATGCGAGTTTTTAAAAAGGATTGCTCACCAGAAATCGCTTTTTGAGCGTTTAAATCTGTGGTCTTTTGGCCAATCGTTTGCTGTCCTGAAACCGACAACGTCCCACGAATTGTACCAGTGCGATCAATCACCTGCGCTTCTTGCAAGTTATCATTATTTAAACTGGCCAACACATCTTGGATTTCATGGTTACCCGCATTTGTATCTGGGTTTTTCAGTGCCGTCGTGATTTGATCGGTTACATATTTGGGTAATGTAATTTGTTGCTGAAAAGTCGCTAAATTTTGCTGCTCAATTTGGCGTACAAAAAACGCACCCAAAAGTTCGAGTGCGATAATCATTAGCAACACAAAAACAAGGGTGATGCGAAACCGAATAGATTTAAAAAAACTGATCGTACTGTTCATAGTTACTGACGTCTTGCGTCTGTCTCCTTGCGATATCCATACCAAAATGGCAGCATCGTCGCCTATTTCAACCTGCAAGGTATGAAGCGCTGCGACTTATTCTGCCTCTGGGCGTAAGTAATAACCGACTCCGCGACGGGTTGCGAGCCAGTTTGGGTGACTTGGGTTGTCTTCAATCTTTTCGCGTAAGCGACGGACAGTAACATCAACTGTGCGGACATCACCAAAATAGTCGTAACCCCAAACCTGTTGCAATAAATGCTCACGGGTCATGACTTGCCCAATGTGTTGGGCGAGGTAGTACAGCAATTCAAATTCACGGTGCGTCAATTCAATATCCTGCCCCGCCTTTGAGACCATATAGGCTTGGGGATGAATGGTTAAATCACCGAGTTCAATATCTTCCGTATTCACGACGGCATCATCTGAATGTTGCGCCACCGCTTTCCGACTACGCAAATTAGCTTTGACACGTGCCACTAATTCTCGGTTAGAAAAAGGCTTCGTCACATAATCGTCGGCACCCATTTCCAAGCCCAAAACTTTATCAATTTCAGAATCTTTGGCCGTCACCATGATAACCGGAATCTCTGACTTTGAGCGAATTTGACGCAAGACCTCAACCCCGTCAATTTCAGGTAGCATTTGATCTAACAAAACAAGATCTGGCTTCTCGTCACTAAACATGGTTAAGGCTTCTTGACCATCCGCTGCTGTGACAACATCATAGCCTTCTTTTGTTAAATTAAATTTTATGATATCTGAGATTGGCTTCTCATCATCCACAACCAAAATTTTACTCATGGATATGCTCCTCACGCGTCTTTGCTAGTTTATTTATCTTTAAGTATATCATTTTTATGCCATTTTGTAATATATTGCACAAAAAAAGCCGAATCATCGACTTTTTTGTGTATCGCCTAGCATCAAGCCGTTACTTAATGTGATCGGCGATGAAAACGATTTTTAAATAGTGATGAAATGGCTTCATTGTTGTTGATGCGGCGAATGGCTTCACCAATCAATTCACCAACTGACACAATTTCTAATTTATCAAACTTTTTATCTTCCGGTAAGTTGATTGAATCTGTGACAATCACCTTTGTGAAAACAGAATTCTGTAGCCGTTCAACCGCTGGTCCTGAGAACACAGCGTGTGATGCGACAACATACACTTCTTTGGCGCCGTGTTCCATAATCAACTCAGCACCTTGGGTAATCGTGCCAGCTGTATCAATCATGTCATCAATCATGATGGCTGTCTTACCTTTGACGTCTCCCACAATGCTACCGATTTCGGCCACATTTGGCTTTGGACGACGCTTATCAATCACAGCTACCGGTGCTTCTAACTCCAACATATTGTTCAAGTTACGCGCACGGGTCATACCCCCGTGATCTGGTGACACGACCACCGCATTTTTTTTGTCGGCAATACCAGATTCGATCAAATAATCAGCTAACAACGGTGCGCCTTGCAAATGATCCATTGGAATATCGAAGAAACCTTGAATTTGTGCTGCATGTAAATCAAGCGCCAATACCCGCGTTGCGCCAGCCCGTTCCAACATGTTGGCAACAAGCTTGGCCGTGATTGGTTCACGTGACCGTGCCTTACGATCCTGACGTGCGTAGCCATAGTAAGGCAAAACGACATTGATTTGGTTAGCTGATGCACGACGTAACGCATCAATCATAATCAATAATTCCATCAAGTTATCGTTGACTGGGGCAGCGGTTGATTGGATAACAAAAACGTTATCCCCACGAATGCTTTCCTCAATGTTAATCTGGACTTCACCATCGGCAAAGCGCTTAACAGATATTTCACTCAAAGGGACACCTACGGATTCAGCAATCTTTTCCGCAAGTGGCTCATTTGAACTTAAAGAAAAAAGTTTCAATTTAGGTTCTGGCATGTTTGGCTCCAAATATTTTATGTGAATTTAATGTCCCTGTTTATTTTAACAAAAAAAAGGGCCAAACGCCACTGACGTTCGTCGCCTTTTAGCAGATTATAAAAAAACAGACGACGCTAACGCAGTCTGTTTTGTGGCCTATTTTAGCCTTGCAATTCGCGTAAAGCGCGCAAAGCATCATCGTAATCTGGCTCTTCAGATACTTCTGGTACGATTTGTGCGTAACGGACAACACCTTCTGGATCAACAATGTAAACGGCACGGGCATCAAAGCCTTGTGACGGAATATAAAGCTTTGTGGCGTAGCCAAATGATTCTTGTTCATCAGACAACATCCGTAGGTTTTTAACCCCTTCAGCCGCGCACCAGTCACGTTGTTCCGCAACAGTGTTCGTTGACACCGTTAAGAATTGGATTCCTTCAAATTGATCCACTGTTTGATTAAAGTGACGTGTTTGCAATGTGCATGTGCCAGTGTTCAAGTCAGGCACAACTGAAATCAACATCAATTGGCCGACCAAATCAGCTGTCTTAACTTTTTCACCATTTTGATCTTCTAACTTAAAGTGTGGCAATGTTTCGCCAACCTTTAAAGGTTCCCCAACAAGCGCTGTAACTTCACCTTCTAATAAAACGTCCATTTTGCGACCTCCGCATCTACTATAACCGAACTATCATTATGATTTAAGCACAAATTTTTCAATGGCGCGTGCCACGCCAGATTCATTATTACTTGCTGTTTCGTAATCGGCGATTGCCTTCAAATCTGGAATGGCGTTGCCCATCGCAACCCCAATTCCAGCCTGCTCAATCATCGAATAATCATTCGCCTGATCACCAATCGCCATCGTGGCATCATGGGGTACCCCGATTTCATCAGCGAGGGCTAACAAGGCATTCCCCTTGGAAGCTTGACGGTCAATAAATTCCAAATTATTGGCCGTTGAGCGAATCACATTGACGTGTTCACTGATTGTCTTTGGGACAGCGGCTTGCACAGCATCCAGTTCATCACTTTCTGCATTCGCAATGGCCTTAATAAAGGCAATTTTTTCCAACTCAGCTTCTGAATCTAACACAAATAATGGCAGGTTCACCAAGCTATTTTCAAAACTTGCCCATGGGTGAATACAATGATTTGTCGTATACGCCGCGTCATGGGACTCAACTTGCACGTACACTTGTTGCGCCGTCATAAAAGCATTAATTTTTTGAAATTCAGCAACCGCTAACGGTTGCCGGAACAACGTTTTTTGACCATCGGCCGTTTGTATCAGCCCACCATTATACGTAATCACGTACTGATCAGATCCCGTAATGTTTAATTCAGACAGAATCTTTTGGACACCTGGTAATGGTCGACCAGTGGTAATCACAATCTTCACGCCTTGTGCCAAAGCCGCCTGTACGGCCTGCTTGACTGCTGGTGTGATTTCATGCCGATCATTGATGAGCGTCCCATCAATATCAATGGCTACAATTTTAATTTCTGACATCTGTTTGTTTGTCTATCCAACAACTGTGTTGTGCTGGTTGTCGCTTCCCTTCATTTAAAATTAGCTAGACGCATCGCGCATCATGCACACAACCGCTTATCATGCTTAATGACATTATAACAAAATAATAAAGGGTATAGCGACAAAACACTTCAACGCGTCCGCTGTTCCCGTAACATCTGCACAGCCAAATACGTAAACAAAATACTGATCCCAGTAGCCGTGAGCAACAAACATGCGGCGCCAACGTTACCGACAAAAACCGAGGCACTCACAATCCCAGACGCTAAAATAGCACCAATCGGGCGAATCGCTGCACTAAAGCCACTATAAGCGCCAATTTTTTTCGGATTCATCATTTCAGCTCGCAAGGACTGACTTGCTGGCGTGACAATCATTTCACCAATGGTCAAAATAATGGTAAAAATCAAAAGTGGCCAAAAATCCGTTAATAAGAACATAATGGCAAAGCCACCGCCCTGCAAAGCGGTGCCGACCGCACTGGCTTTCATTTCTGACCAATGCTTAAATAACTTGGTCATCATGCCCATCATCAAGACAATCATAAACGTATTGACCATGGTAACAATAGACAACATACGTTGACCAAAAATTTGCACGCCAGCAATATCAATGGTATGAAAAGTTTGAGACAAATGGGCCGCTAAATAGTAATCCGGTGATGTGAAAATAATGGTTGCCCCGATGCTGGCGACCATGAATTTCATATAACGATGATCCGCAAACACTGTCTGATAACTTTTCACCGCCGCCCAGACCGATTGGCCATGCGTGGGCCGCTTGTCCTTGGGGAGGGTTTCGGTAATCCAAACGACCACAATGACCAAACTCAGCAACGCCCCAATTGCAGTACCAATCAGCAACTGGAACCGTGCCGTTTTAAAAAACCAACCGCCCAGGCCAGCCCCAATCATCACAGCTAAGTTAATCACCCAATAAATCATCGCATAAATAAATTTACGATTTTTCACCGTCGACACATCAATCATCATCGCCTCTTCAGCGGGTGAGGCAAAACTCAATCCCACACTGGCAAGCAAAAAGCCAAAAAACGTGATGTACGGGTTGATATAGAACGGCGAATTCATCACGGCAGCCAATAAATAACCTAATGTCATCAGGCCAATGCCAACACTCATGACCCGTTTACGTCCCCACAAATCTGCCAAATGACCGCCATATAGGCCAGCCAAAAAACCAGCAACCTGGACAAGCACTAATAATATCCCGGTTAAAAATGCCCCAAAATACGCCACATAATAAATGGTCATATTAGGTCCGACCGAAGAACCAATCGCGACGGTAATAAACAGCATCACAATGCGTAACTGAATATTACGATCAAGTTTAAAAAAATCAGCCATCCGGCACTCCCTACTTTCTTGTGGTGACAAAATAAAAGAAATATGGCGTCAAAAAACCATATCTCTACTTTTTTTCATGCCAAACGACAATTAGAACAAGCGTGCTTTCGCTGTGTGTAATAAGTCGTTATCATCAAAGCCATTTGCAGTGTTATTAGCCAGCGCTTCAGCGAAACTCACCCAACGAACCGCCACCACTTCAGCGGTTTGTAATTGAAAGGTCACCGGCTGATCCGGTAATCTGATGGCATACCAATCTTCAATCCAGTCAGTATAGCGCAACGTCTCAATAAATACTAACTCATCAGCTGAAACGACCACGCCAAGTTCCTCAAATAATTCCCGCACTAACGCCTGCTGACTTGTCTCACCAAACAGAACGGACCCACCCGTATCAGCGGTCCATATTCCAGGATGACTCAACTTATCAAAAGCACGCTGTTGTAATAAAACGTCACCTTTTGCGTTAAAGATCAACCCATTAGTCACCAAATGGTAATCCCCAGGTTGTAATTGTTGCCCACGTAAATGACTCCGGCCCGTACGTTCTTTTTGCGCATTGTAAACATCCCAACGTTCGCCTAATTTATCTGCGCGATGATCACTCATGTGTTTAGTACCTCTGCTAATGCTTCACGGGTAGTAACAAGATAGTCCGGCTTGGATTGCACCAGTTGCGCTGGTGTATGCGCACCCCATGTCACAGCAACGGTTGTCATACCCGCTGCATTGCCGGCATCAATATCAAAAGTCGCATCCCCTACCATCACAGCTTGCTCAGCCGTTAACTGATATTCCGCTAGCGCTTGCTGTAACCCACCCGGTGCTGGTTTATAAGCCACGACACTATCGGACCCATAAATCGCCGTAAAAAACTGCTCCAAAGATAAAATAGCCAAATTTCGTTGCGCCACAGCCGATTTTTTACTCGTCATCAAAAACAGTTGTTGGTCAGCCGCCACCAATTGCGCTAACAATTCTGGGATACCGGAAAAGGCTTGGATGGTTTCCGCAGATTCTCCGGCTTGATAAGCCGATCGGAAAGCGATAAATAACTGTTGTAGCATCGTCTGATCGATGGGATGCTGTGTTAATAATGGAAATGAGGTTTCAATCGGTATCCCTTGATATTGCGTAATGGCTGCTGCAGTTGGTACCGGCAAACCCATTTGTGCAAAAGCGGCTTGCGTGGCATAAACAGCTAACTTTTCCGTATTGGCCAGTGTACCATCAAAATCAAAGAAAATGGCACGATATCGTTTTGTCATCATGATGGCAAGACCGCTGCCAAATCGGCAAAGTGACGACCAACATCACTCACTTGGTGGGCATCTGAGCCATAAACCACGTCAATGCCCATATCATGTGCTGCTGTCACCACATCAAATGCCGGATAAGTCGCACCATTTTCGACTTCACTCAAACCGGCCGCATTAAATTCTAACGCATAGCCACGTACTTGCATCATTTGGAAAATATCCCCAATCATGCGATAGATATCGTCAGAATAGTCCGGTAGATCCAACACTTTTTGGAATTTTTTCACTAACCCAAGATGCCCAATCGCTACGGGGACATCAACCCCTAAAATCGCTTCGACACTCTGGGCAACCGTTTCAAAATAGCGACGGTAAAAGGCTTGCGGATCCTGCAATAAAGTCGCAAATTGTGTCGTCAACAGTTCTGCTGAATAATCAATTGGGATGATATTTCCCGTATCGTCGGGTAATAAATGCACCGCTAAGATAATTTCATCAAACCAGTCGCGATTGTCCCGGAGAAATGTTCGCATTTGCTGTTCTTGACCAACCACATAATCTACTTCAAAACCGCGTTTGATTTGAATTTGATCACCATATTTGGCGATTAGCCGTGCTGTCTCCGCCTTCATCTGGTCGATATCGGCTTGCTTAACCACCGGATAATCACTCGGTAATTTCAACTCTTGCAAGAGCGGGGCATGTTCCGTAATCGTATAAGCATCAAACCCTAACGCAATCGCCCGTTCAATATAAGCGTCAAACGGTTCATCAGAATTTTGATGTGAAAATGGTGTGTGGGTATGTCCGTCTTTTTTTAATAGCATGCTACCTGACTCCTTATCTCAATACGTTATCTTTATTTTACCGATAAGTATACAAAAAAGCGAACCAGAATAATCTGATTCGCTTGATTTGTACGGTTGGTACACTTTTTGTCATCAGCCAAATGGCAGATTACTTCAAAGGTGCCCAGTTCCAGTTAGTAAATTCTTCGATATCGTGACCTTCGTTACGTGTTACTTCGTAGTGTTTTTCCAAGATGTCTTCCATCTTAGTAATGAATGTAACAGCAGCGTCTTGATCAATCTTACCGTTAGCTGACAAGACTTCGGCAGCTTCCTTAGCTTGGTGGAAACGATCCAACTTTGAGTAAACACGCATGTCGTATGTTGTTGTGATGTCACCATCTTCACGGTAACCGTGAACGTATACATCACCACGGAACTTACGTTCGAAGAAGAATGATTCAACCAAGTCTTCGAAGCCGTGGAATCCGAAGATAACTGGCTTGTCAGCTTGGAAGAACTTGTTAAATTCTTCATCAGACAATTCGCGTTCGCTGTTCAAGTAAGCTTCTGACTTCTTTTGCAAACGAAGCAATTCAACAACGTTGACATAGCGGAACTTTACTTCTGGGAAGGCTTGGTTAATCAACCACAAAGCAGCCAAAGTTTCGATTGTTGGTTCTGTACCAGCTGATGCGAATGTGATATCCACATCACCAGATGGTGCAGTAGATGCCCAATCGATGATCTTCAAACCTTCTGTAGCCAATTCATCAGCTTCGTCAGCAGTGAACCATTGTTGACGTGGTTGCTTTGAGGCAACGATCAAGTTAACCTTTTGACGTTCTGTGAAGGCACGTGCTTGAACGGCCAACAATGAGTTACCATCGGCTGGCAAGTATTCGCGGATGAAGTTAGACTTCTTTTCAGCCAAGTGTGTCAACATACCTGGATCTTGGTGTGTGTAACCGTTGTGATCTTGTTGGAAGGCAGTTGATGTTGCAATCAAGTTCAATGATGGGTAATCATTACGCCATGGTTGTTCTGAGGCGTGACGCAACCACTTGAAGTGTTGTGTTACCATTGAATCCACGACACGTAGGAATGATTCGTATGATGCGAAGATTCCAACACGACCAGTCAATGTGTAAGCTTCCAACCAACCTTCAGCTTGGTGTTCTGACAATTGTGAATCAATGATACGACCTTCAGGTCCTACATATTGATCGTTAGGGAACTTTGTAGGTTCCATCCATTGACGTGTTGTTGTGTTGAAGAGATCCCACAAACGGTTTGACATTGTTTCATCGGGACCGAAGACACGGAATGATGTTGGGTTCAACTTTGCAACTTCTTCCAAGTATGATGAAAGTGTTGTCATGTCCATGTTTTGTGTTACCTTTGGCAACTCATGTCCACGGTTTTCGTTAGTAATGTCGTTTGTGAATTGACGCCAATCTGGCAAATCCAAAGTCTTAGGTGCTTCGCCACGACGACGACCACCGTTTGTGATTGGGTTAGCAGACATACGCTTGTCACCCTTAGGTGCAAGTGCCTTCACTTCATCCTTCAATGAACCATCAGCATTGAACAATTCTTCAGGCTTGTATGAGTTCATCCATTCTTCGAATTCTGGCAATGAATCAAGGTTGTTTTGATCCAAAGGCAATGGCACTTGGTGCGCACGGAATGAATCTTCGATAGGGTCACCGTTCTTGTCGTAACGTGGACCACCCCAACCCTTTGGCAAACGTGCAATAATTACAGGCCATGCAGGGATTGTACCATCTTCATACTTACCGTTTTCACGGGCATCCTTTTGGATAGCCAAGATGTCTTCGATCGCTTGGTCAAAGACCTTAGCAGCGATTTCGTGATACTTAGCGTAGTCATGAATATCATCGTTTTCGATGAAGCGTGGTGAGTAACCAACACCTTCAAAGAACTTTGTGATTTCTTCATGGCTCATACGTGAGAAGATTGTTGGGTTTGAAATCTTGAAACCGTTCAAATCCAAAATTGGCAATACGGCACCATCGTTCTTAGCGTTCAAGAACTTTGATGACAACCATGAAGTCATTGATGGACCTGTTTCAGCTTCACCATCACCAACAACGGCGAAAGCGATTTGGTCTGGGTTGTCCAAAACGGCACCGAATGCGTGTGACAATGAGTAACCCAATTCACCACCTTCATGCAATGAACCTGGTGTTTGCGCTGTCATGTGTGATCCGATTCCGCCAGGGAATGAGAAACGCTTGAACAAGCGGCTCATACCAGCCAAATCTTGTGTGATTTCTGGGTAATCTTCAGTATATTCGCCATCCAAGTACGCGTTAGTAACCATAACTTGGCCACCGTGTCCAGGACCACCGATATAGAACATGTTCACGTCATACTTGTTGATCAAACGGTTTGCGTGTGCATACAAGAAAGTTTGACCTGAAATTGTTCCCCAGTGACCGATAGGCTTAACTTTAACGTCTTCGGCTTGGATTGGTGTGTTAGTAACTGAGAACAATGGGTTGCTCTTCAAGAAGATCATCCCTGCTGACAAATAGTTGGTTGCACGCCACCACTTATCAACGAGTTCCAAGTACTCTTTTGAATCGAAATCTACCATGAGATTAAGTACTCCTTATTATTTTGAGAGAATCGTAAACCACGAATCTTTCTCCGTTATTTACTCTTTCAGTATAACCGATTTGCCTAATTTATTCAAGATAACGCATCTGATTGGTTGATTATTTTTTCAAATTTGGTTGGCGCAACACCAACATTGGTGCGGTCCAATTATTTTTGAGGCGAATAAAAAAGCAACAGGCGATGACCCTGCTGCTATTCTGAATCAATGCTGACAAACGCATTGTAGCGTAAATATTTGTAATGTAACCGCATGGTTGAAAATTCTAACGGTGTCCCATCATCCATAAAGAAGATTCCCTCCATAATGCCGACCGGTTCTTTATCTGACAACTCTAACAACTTTTGATCTTCCGCATTTGACGGTTCAGCCATAATCGTCATAAAAGACTTAGTCACGGCGCGGTTTTTGGTTTTTTCCACGTATTCATAGACTGAGCCTGAGACAATCTCTTTATTCAACCCAGGCAAAACGTTGATTGGGACATAGCCACGTTCAATCATGAAAGGCACCCCTTCCAAGCGACGCAATCGCTTAATTTCGTACACAAAGTCGCCATCATTTAAAAACAAGGCTTGCTGTTGAACCGGCGTTGCTGGCACCACTTGGAAATCGAGCAATTCAATACTTGGCGCTTTACCGTCTACCCGAAAAGAGTCCGAAACCCCGAGATTAGACCCTTCATGTTGGAACAAATCATGGTTCTTTAAATACAATGGATTCACAAATGTGCCACTGCCGCGTTTTTTGAAGATCACACCTTGTTGTACCAACACGTTTAACGCGCGTTTAATTGATGAACGGGACACGTCGTATTGTGCCGCTAACGTCCGTTCATCGGGTAATTTCAAGTCCGGAAAATCACCATTATAAATTTTTTGTTTTAAGTCCGCCTGCACGGTGACATAAATTGCTTCTGACATCATGCTAACTAGTATAGCATAAATTGGTTGGACCGCAATCCTTTTTGGGTACGCCAATTTGTGTTAGAATGGAGATATCATGGCAAAGAAAAAAATCAAGAAAACACTTCCCGAACAAGTGATGGATAAACATGACTTGGCTTACACACCACTCGCACTCAATATTTTAGATAAAACAGCAGCTGAGCGTGATCAAATTCTGGCCGAATTTGGCGTCAAACACGACGATATTTATAAGACACTCGCCGCAACCGGCGATAAAACCGGTCCTGTCGTGGCAGTGATCCCCATCACCCAACATTTATCAATGAAAAAACTGGCGGCCGCATCAGGGAATAAAAAAGTCACCATGCTACCCTTAAAAACATTACAGCAAACGACCGGTTATATCCATGGTGCGAATAACCCCGTCGGAATTTGGCATACCAAGCACTTTCCAATTTTCATCGATTTAACAGCTCAGACCGCGCCTTATTTTATCGTCAGCGCGGGCGAATTAGGACGTAGTGACCAAATCAAGCCACAAGACTTGGCCGACTTAATCGCTGCACCGTTTGTTGATCTCCTCGAAAATTAACCCAAAAAAGACAGTCGTGAGACTGTCTTTTTTACCACCCAACATTACCATTCGGACCAGCGTTCATATCATCACGGTACAATGGTGCCATAGGGCTAAATTTAAAGGTCGGCTTGTTAAACATCAGCGTAGCTGTGCCACGCGCACCGGCACGATTTTTTTCTAAAATAATTTCAATTGGCACAGCTTCCTCTTCGTCACGCGGATCTGAATCTCCCTCATCATCGCTACCATCATTACGATAATAATCATCACGATACAAGAAGGCCACAATATCCGCGTCTTGTTCAATCGAACCTGATTCACGCAAATCCGATAGCACTGGTTGCTTATCGGTACGTTGCTCGACACCACGACTCAATTGGGCCAGCGCCAGAATTGGCGTATGTAATTCTTTGGCCAACTTTTTAATGGAACGCGACACCTCAGACACTGCTTGTTGGCGACTTTCCGTATTGTTGGATTCAATCAAACCGAGATAATCAATAATCACCATGCCAATTGGATGGGGATTGCTAGCACGTTGATCTGGCGGTAATTCATTCACCAAATCTTTTTCAAGTTTACGCAGCTTGGCACTAATCTGATTAATCTTAATCCCCGCCGTGTCATCCATATAAATCTGCATGTTCGCTAATGATTGCATCGCTAATGTCAACGACTGCCAATCTTCTTGGGTCATCTGACCGGTGGTCAAGTGACTTGAATCAATCGCCCCTTCGGCAGCCACAAGTCGTGTCACCAAGTCCACGGCGCCCATTTCCAGACTAAACACCACAACTGGTACTTGCTCAGCTTTGGCCACATTTTTAGCAATATTTAACACAAAGGCGGTTTTCCCGACTGCTGGTCGCGCCCCCAACACGATCATCTGATCCTCACGAAAACCGTGGGTGAGTTTATCTAATTCGGGATAGCCTGTGGCTAACCCAACGACATCATTGTCATTGGCAACGGCTTGATCCAAATTAGCTTGGAAAGCTTGCAACACATCTTTAATTTTTTGAAAATCTTCATCACCACGATTTTCGGCCAAATTATCCAAACTGCGACTCAACGTGTCTAAAATTTCCTCACTCGGTGCCGCAGCGTCATACGCTAACGACATACTACGTGTCAGCGTTTCAATCATCCGCCGTAGAATGGCTTTTTCGCGCACAATATGCGCATAATGCTTTAAATTGGCCGATGATGCAGAAGATTCTGAAATTTCAGCCAGATAAGCCATGCCACCCACATTGTCTAACTGTTGTAAACTGTTGAGTTTATCCTGAAGCGTGAGCATGTCAATCGGACGTTGTTCATCAACCAGCTGTTGCATCGCTTTAAAAATGGTTTGATGGGCTTGTCGATAGAAATCATCTGCTTCCAAAATGGCACTCGCCGCCACCATGGCGTTATCAGATTTCACATCAAAGAAAATAGCGCCCAGCACCGCCCGTTCAGCATCGATATCTTGTGGGACTTGTCTATACTCGTATGCTTCTGGGTTATCCATGCTTAACCCTCACTGACATGAACACGCAAATCTGCGGTCACCTCACGGTGTAGCTTGAGCGGCACCGTTGTGTAACCTAATGAATGAATTGGATGATTGAGTTCCAGCTTACGCTTATCGATTTTGATTTGCTTTTGATCAGCTAACGCAGCAGCAATTTGCTTAGATGATACGGCACCAAAAAGGCGACCATCAGCGCCAGACTTTCCTTTGATTGTCACCACAAAATCATCTGCTTCAATTTTAGCCTTGAGCGCCTGTGCTTCGGCTAATTGTTCTGCAGCCGCTTTTTCAGCTGCTTTTTGACGTCCCTTAACAGCGCCGACATTTTTCCCTGTGGCTGGTTCTGCTTTTTTATTCTTAATTAAGAAGTTATTGGCGTAACCATCCGGCACGTCCTTTACTTCCCCTTTTTTACCACGACCTTTAACGTCTTCTAAAAATACAACTTTCATGTGTTACTCCTCCAAAAATTTCTTGCTTAATTGCAGCTCACCGCTATCACCAAGTTATTCTTCAACAGATTCTGCCAAAGTTTTAAGCAATTGATCATTCACTTCATCTGTGGTCCGATCCGTCAGTTGCGTTGCGGCGTTGGACAAGTGGCCACCACCGCCCATCGCTTCCATGATACGCTGCACGTTACGTTGACCAGTTGATCGTGCCGAAACACCGACCCGGCCATCCGCACGTTTCGTAATCACAAACGACGCTTCAACGCCACTAATTTGCAACAATTCATCAGCCGCTTGTGCCGTAATCAAACCAGAATACACGCGATCATTTTCACCGCAAACAATCGCATACCCGTCGGCCACGACTGCCAAGTTGATCAAATGTGTGCGCGCTTTAAAGTCCGAGAATTTCTCTTTCATAAAGAATTGAATTAAATTACTATCCGCCCCATTGGCGCGTAAATAACTGGCAGCATCAAAGGTCCGTGAGCCAGTCCGCAAAGTGAAGTTTTTCGTATCAATTTGAATCCCACCAAGCATTGCTGTCGCTTCTAACTTGGTGATTGGTGCATGACTTTGATCTTGGTACTGTAATAGTTCAACCACCAATTCTGACGTTGAAGAGGCGTAGGGCTCAACATAAGTCAGCAATGGCTTTTCAGCTAGCCCCTGCTCAGCTAATCGATGATGATCAATGACCACAACGCGGTTACCCAGGCGTTCCAGAAGATTGGGTGCACTCGTAATTGATCCCTGCGCATGATCCACTAGAATCAAGAGGGTATTGTCGCGCACTAACTTCATTGCGCGTGACTCGTCAACAATGGAGTCATTAATATTGGACCCAGGCGCCATAATTTCCGGCGGATTTTTGCGGATTTCGGCTAATAGCAACGTGATATCACTATACACCGACTTTTCATCCACAATCAAAAAAGCCGGCTTATTCTTTGTTTGGGCCATTCGCCAAATGCCAAGCCCCGCACCGATGGCATCTAAATCTGGCGTGGCGTGGCCAACAATCATAATATTGTCAGCCTGTTCCATCAATTCAGCAACCGTCTGTGAGATCATACGTGCGCGTACACGCGTCCGCTTTTCCATCGGATTCGTTGCACCACCATAAAATCTCGCCGCTGCTTGCTTAGACTTCACCACCACTTGGTCACCACCACGGCCTAACGCTAAATCGAGGTTGGTTTGTGCCATTTTGGCAAGTTCAATAATGTCTTGTTCCCCATAAGCAATCCCCATTGACAGTGTTACGGGTAAATTTTGTTGTGCCGTGGCTTCACGAATTGCTTTTAACACCGAAAACTTATCATCTTCGGCAGCACGCAAAGATGTTTGGTAGCCAAACATCACATAATGCACCGTACTCAGGCGGCGCAAGTAAATCCGGTGAGCTGCTGCCCATTCTGATAGCGCCCCAGTCACATACGTACGCAACGTTGACGTTTCCGATTCGGTCATGCCTTCAGTCACTTCTTCATAGTTATCCACGGAAACGAGGCCACTAAATAGTTGGTGATCTTCGTATTCTTTAGCAATCGCCGCATATTCACTGATATCCATCATGTAGATGACACGCAAGTTTTGTTGCACATAAAGTGAGAACTGCTTGCCTTGCCACGTAATGGTATTTGTTTCTCGCGCATCAGAATAATTTTTAATATCCGTGGCGAGCTGTGGATCCAGCTGCGTCAACGTCAAACCCAACACATCCCGCTTATCCAAATAAGCTTGCATGTAAGGGTTGATCCAGTCAATTTTCCCGGCTGCATTGAGAAGAATGATGCCAATTGGCATCCGAATCAAGGCTTCTTGTTCACTACGAGATATCCGATACCCCAGCCCACTCAAGTATTCTTGCGCGTTTTCATTCACTTCTTTTAAGGATTGTGCGGAATAAACCAAGCCGATTAACACAACCACAATCCAGATTAACCCAAAAATCCAATTGACTAACAGGGCAAAAAATACACTCATAACACTGACGGCTAGCAATAGTAACGCGACAGTGCCTAATTTTGTACTTTGAAAAAATATCGGTAACGTTTTAAAATCAAATAGTTTTTTCACAAGCAACCCCTATCTCTTCCTCTGCTATTTTGTCCAACGATGACCATGCAGACAAAATGCTCCTTGTACTATTTTACCACAGTTACGATTTACCAAAATAAACAAAAAAGAGACTCAGATAAAATCTGAGTCTCTCAATCGTGCGTCAAAGATTAGTCTTCTGTCACGAATGGCAACAAAGCCATGATACGTGCACGCTTGATTGCTGTTGTCACTTTACGTTGGTTCTTGGCTGAAGTACCAGTCACACGACGTGGCAAGATCTTACCACGTTCTGAGATAAAGCGTTCCAACAATTCTGTGTTCTTGTAGTCGATAAATTCGATGTGGTTAGCTGCAATGTAGTCAACCTTACGACGACGACGTGGGCCGCCTTGTGGACGACGTGAACGTTGTGGACGTTCTGAATTTTGTGGACGTGAGTTTTGTTCTGACATGATTAAAGCTCCTTTCGTAATGTTGTAAATTATATTTTAAAATGGTAGATCATCATCTGATATATCAATTTCAGTTTTGCCACTTGCCGCAAATGGGTTAGGGGCATCATTTGTTGGCGTTGTCGCTTGTGGGTTAGCACTTTGGCTAGCCGTAGCAAACGGATCAACCCCACCAAATGCGTTATCACTTGGCGCACCAAACGCACCACCTTGATGAGATGGTTCTGACGACCCGTTTTGGGCACGTCGCTTATCACTTTCAGCGCGTGATTCAAGTAATGAGAAATTATCAACGACAACTTCGGTCACGTAAACACGTTGTCCTTGGTTGTTTTCATAATTCCGAGTTTGCAAACGACCTTCGATGGCAACTAAGGCGCCTTTTCCAGTAAAGTTTGCAAAATTTTCAGCTGCTTTACGCCAAATCACGGCGTTAATAAAATCAGCTTCACGTTCACCAGCTTGGTTGGTGAATTGACGGTTAACCGCCAAACTAAACGTGCCGACTGCTGTACCCGATTGGGTATAACGTAATTCCACATCACGGGTCAATCGCCCAATCAATACTACTCGATTAATCATATCAAAAGCTCCTTCACCAGTGGAATCCCAGAATTATTCTGCGTCGCGCTTAATAATCATGTGACGCAAGATGTCTTGTGAGATCTTTGCCAAACGATCAAATTCGTTGATTGCTGCATCGTCTTCTGCAGTGAAATCGATAACGTGGTATACGCCTTCGCGGTAACCAGCAATTTCATAAGCAAAACGACGTGTTGTCCAATCAGCTGACTTTAAGATTGTTGCACCGTTATCAGTCAAGATACCATCAAAGCGTTCTACGAGCGCTTTCTTTGCATCCACTTCGATATCAGGGCGAACGATGTAAGTCAATTCGTATGATGTAGCCATGTTTTATTTCCTCCTTTTGGTCTCTGGCAGCCTTGGCTGCAAGGAGTGTACGCACTTTTGCGCGTTCACAATTACTAATTGTACTACAGAACAGCATGACATTTCAAGTGTTTCGCAGAATTCGCCACTTGGTTATTCAAATAATACGTTGTGCCACGTCGATTCACTCAATCTTCTGACACAAAATCAATTTCAGCTAACGCTTCTTCCAATGTGTCAATAAACTCCGGATCCTGTAATTGCGCTAAAATCTGGTCATCTGATCGACCAGCCATCCCCGCATGAATGTTCGCTACAATCCCATCCCACATCGCGTCAGCTTCACGTGCCAGTTTTACCGTACCATAGCGTGCTCTTGCCAGACGCTGGTTATTTTTAGCCACTTGAAAAGCATACGCTTTATCGATAACTGTTGTCATACTTTGTTCTGAAATAGCCGCCTCTAAAGCGCGGCGAAACGTTGGCTGTTGCATCACAGTTTCCTCCACTACCTGTCGTTACCCATTTATTATAGGAACATATGTTCGTGTTGTCAACGATCTTTTTTCGCTAGCCCTAACCAGCCGGTCGGAAAGGATTATAAACCCGGCCATGATCTGCCACGAGTAACAGGATCCCAATCCCAACAATTGCAATCGTCCCCATCACAACACCAGCATCACGCGCTCTAAATGGTTGCTCTTGATACCAAGAACGGGCTTTCTCACGGCCAAAACGCCGTAACTCCATAGCCTGACTAATCGTATCAATGCGATTCAGACTCGTAAAGACTAGCGGTAAAATAATTTGGACTGCGCCTTTGGAACGCGCCCATAACGAGGCTTGCTTGGACATGTCATATCCGCGCGCCTGCTGGGCCAAACTAATCGTATGGTAGTCACTTTGAACATCTGGAATATAACGCAACGTAATCGCAAACGCGTACGCAATTTTATAGGGCACCCCAATCTTATTCAAGCTCGCAGCAAATTCGCTTGGATTAGTCGTAAACAACAAGATAATCGCCAACGGCAACGAGAACAAATATTTTAACAACAGATTCAATTCATAAAAGACTTGCTCTTGTGTTAATGCCCAGTATCCCCGCCCAAAGATAACATGACGCGTGCCATACAGTTGTACGCCATACTGCGGTGCCAAAACAGCGACCATCACCAAGTTGATGACGGCAAAAAATAGCACTAATTTCAACATGAAGGCATATTCACGGTATTTGATTTTAGCACTCTTGAGGAGGATAACCGCCAAAATGCCCAGCCCTAACAAAAAACGCGGATCATAAGAAATCATCCCAATCGTTGTCAACGCTAAAAAACCAATCAACTTGGCGGTGCCTGTTGTTTGGTTTAACCATGTATCACGTTGTTTATACCCAAATAAATTATTCATCGTTTATCTCGTATGCTTATTCTGACAAGCGTTTATTATCATCAGTCAAACTAGACGCGGTGTATTGTCGCACGGCCGCGTTTAATTCTTCCGGACGGGTAATCTGTAAGCGATTGGCCAATTGATAAATACTCGTCGTTCGCAAGCTAGCAGCTTGCACAAGCGCTTCATCCGCTAATAATTCAGCTGGCGTGGTATCCGCTAACAGTTGCCCATCGACTACCACGAGCGCACGTTGCACAAAATTAGCTAGTAAGTGCATATCGTGGGTAATCATGACGATGGTGACGTGTTCTTGACGATTAATCGCTGTCAAAAATGCCAGTAATTCTTGTGTATGCGTGGCATCTTGCCCTGCCGTCGGTTCATCTAAAATGAGGATTTGTGGGGATAACACTAATACAGCAGCGATCGTGACGCGCTTTTTTTGTCCGAAACTTAACGCACTAATTGGCCAATTTCGCATCGCATCAAGATCAAGCAGACGTAAAACCGACCGCACTTTTTGTTCGATTTCGTCAGGCGCAACTTGACGTAATACCAAGCCACTCGCCACTTCATCATAAACCGTGCTCTTCGTGATCATATGGTTGGGGTTTTGCAACACATACCCCACCTGTTCAGCACGGGTCTTAATCGATTGCCCCAAAACAGACTGCCCGTCCAGGTTAATTTCACCTGCATCCGGCATTAAAAACCCCGTCAAGAGATGCGACAATGTTGTTTTCCCCGAGCCGTTTTTCCCAACAATACCTAAAATTTCCCCACGATTGATCGTGAGATTTAGTTGTTGAAAGAGTGGCTGGCGCTGATCATAGCTAAAGTCCACATTCGCCAGCGTAAGTTGCGATTGTTGGTTCGTCGTTGCTTGAATCGGTATGCGCAGCTTGGCAATAGCTGATTGATGCGCAGTCACATCAACTTTTTGAACGTCAGCGACATGCGGTAAATGCGCAACATCGACTTGCGCCCGTCGTAATAGTTGCACATACAACGGTTCGTCTAACCCGTACCGCGGCAGTATGCCTGCTTGAATAATAGCGGTCGGTGTATCGTTGGCCACAATGCGCCCTTCTGACATCACAATGATGCGATCCACATTGGCACGTAGGACCTCTTCAATCCGATGTTCGATAATGATCACCGTCAAATCTCGATCCGCTTGTAATTGATCAATCATGGTCATTGCATCTTGACCCGCAGCCGGATCGAGGCTCGCTAATGGTTCATCAAATAGGAGTAATTTACCATCATCCACGAGCACCCCTGCCATGGCTGTCCGTTGTTTTTGACCACCAGATAGCACTTGCGGCGCTAATTCTAATCGCTTACTTAACCCAAAGCGTCGTGCCCACTTCGCCACCTCTGCTTTAATATGTGCCACTGGTTGATGATCATTTTCTAAGGCAAAGGCAATATCTTCTGCAACCGTCAAGCCAACAAATTGCGCATCCGCATCTTGTAAGACGGTGCCGGCTTGCAGGGATAATTCAAACAAACTTTGCGCTAAAATTGACTGGCCATTAAGGGTCATTTCCCCAGAAATATCACCCGCATAAGCATGGGGAATTAATCCATTGAGTAAACGTAGTAACGTTGTTTTTCCAGAACCCGATGCCCCCGCAATTAAAACTTTTTCACCAGGGAAAATTTGAAAGCTGACGTCATGCAAAGTTGGCGCTGCTTGCGCATGGTATTTAAATGTCACGTTTTTAAATTCAATCAGTGGTGTTGCCATAATGCCCCTTATGGATGAAATATGTACGCAAGCTAAGCTTGCTGATTTACTCGCTACGTAAACTGCTCTTTTTTGGTCGCGACTTCACGTAAGCGACTAACAAAAGTGTGCCGATAATGGCGACAGAGAGCGTATTGACTGCCGCTGCCACAACCCCTTGCAAGAAAACCTTTTGGGCAGCTTCTTTATAGATCAAAATATCACCCAGTGGGGCAACAATAACCCAAGCAATGACATTGGCCACTGCCTGCCAAATGTTAAACTGTACCAGTTTTTTAGTCGTTAAGGTGCCGTATTCCAAAGCCAGTGGCTTTTTGCTCAGGCCCAATAGGAAACCAAAAACCCCATCCGCAAGGACCCAAGACCACCAAGGCGCACCATAAGTCACCGCATCATTCAACGTGTGACCAATAAGCCCAACCAGTAGACCCACAACCGGCCCAAACAAACTAGCGATCAAGGCTAACCAGCCTTCTGCGACGTTAATCGTGGTGTTGGGTACACCGGTTGGAATGGCAATAAACTTCATTAAGACAAAGAACACGGCCGCACCAATCCCTGTGGCGACGACTGACCGGACTGAAAAACCGGATGATTGCTGCTTTTTTTGCATATTTCTCCCTCACTTTTTAACGACTTGACTAAGCTTCTTTTGTTAAGGTGACCGCCCATTCTGGTCCAGCACCCACATGATACGTTTGCTCAAAACTACCAGTATGCACGCCAAACGCTACCGTATATACCGAATCAATATAGATTAACGGTGCCCCTGGCGCGACATCCGTAAAGGTGTGCACATACGGTAAAACATCATCAAACATGGTCTGGCCTTGATGCTGAATCTGTACTCGCAGGGTATCACCATATGCCAAGCCAAACTTTTCAAATTCTTGAACGGGAATGTTGGACCACAATGAGCCAAAATTCACATCGGTGATATCAATGTTGCCGACCAATTGTGCCGACCCAGTTACCGTTGTTTGATAGCGTCCTGGTTGCATCGGCAGCTTCACCAATTGCGCAATCGATAATTCTTGCTGATAATCGCTATATTGGATTTGACCACTGGCTAATTTCGCCCCGTTATAGGCATAAATATCGCGACCATGAAAGGTTGAAGACTTCTCTGAGCCAGGCAAACGTTGGGTTGTCTCGTCAATCACTCGAACACTGGCAATCAACCCTTGTGCTAAAAGATGCGACAACGTGCCGTTATCTGGCGTCACAATATAATGGCCGCCCGTTGTTTCAGCAATAATCGAGAGCCTCTTGGATCCCACGCCTGGATCCACCACCGAAACAAAGACTGTGCCGGCTGGCCAATAGTTAACGGTTTGAAACAATCGAAATGAGCCTTCAAAAATATTAAACGGGGTAATCCCATGGGTGAGATCACTAATGATTATATCACTAGCCACACCATAAGCCACACCACGCATTGAACTGACCGCTCCATCTTGTAAGCCAAAATCCGTTTGTAACACGAGATGATTATTTGTCATATGACACGTTAGTCTACGCGCTGTTATCCGCCAGTAGACTGTTCCTTCCAATAGATAGCTGCCAATAAAAAGACCCTGTTAATCACTGTGATTAGCAGGGCGCGACAAACAGTCTGGTAAGCAGGCCAGCGTCCTGTTTGACGGGTTATTAGTCAAATAGTTGACTCGTCATCGCTTTATTAACATGTTATTATTTTAAGATAATTCTTATTTTGTGTCAATTTATTTCTTATCTTAATCTGGCAAGATAATTTGAGTTGTTGGCCCTTGTGGTGCTGACTCAGCTTGTTGTTCTTGCACTAAATAACTTGGAAATAGTGTGAGCGACTTTTCCGCAAAACCGACAATTGAGGACCCTAAAATACGAGTAATTAATTCTAACAACCGCGCTTCAAAGGTTGGTTCATCAATCTGTTCGATTTCTGGCTTCAAGGCTTGTTGATAAATATTGATGTGCACATGTGGCATCAGTGCATATTCGCGTCCGATTAAGGCGGCCCATTCTTCAAACAATTCGTCTGGAATGTCTTCGTCATCATTCACGATTGGCATAAAGTTAACGCTGAACGTATTATTTGCTTCGCCCTCAACATCAAATTCTTCTTGCGTGATACGCCCTTCCGTTAGTTCGGTCGCATAATCAAAATCATAAACGCGGCGTTCATCGAATAAATGGATAAAACCAGCGGTTGCTTGATCTTCACTAGCCGCATCCACCACACGTAAAATACGATCACGTTGACCACTAAAAAGTTGTTGTGTAAAGTATGGCATGTTTTAATCATAACCTCCTTCCCATCAGGAAAAAGATCGTTTCCTCCAATACATTTGTTACCCAATTCTAACACAGCCCTATCAAAACTGCTATGTTCAAAACAACCGAAAGCGCCCTGATAACAACAAAAAAATCGTCCAAAATTGGACGATTTTTGGCTTATAGTACTGTGAAGTCAAAGACCTTACGACCAGTAATCTTACCAGCCTTCATTTCATCAATCACTTCGTTCATGTCGGCAAAGGCAACCTTTTCAACGATTGGCTTAACCTTACCTTCGGCACCAAATTGGAAGGCTTCCTTCAAGTCAGCACGTGTTCCAACCAATGAACCACGTACTTCAATGCCATCCAAGACAGTCTTGGCAATGTTCAAAGCCATGTCACCTTGTGGCAAAGCCACGGCAACCAACTTACCCATTGGGCGTAGTGAGTCAACAGCTTGGTCAAAGGCAGCGGCGTTAACGGCTGTCACTTGCGCATTGTGCACACCACCAGTAGCCTTTTGCACTTCAGCTGCAACATCATCCACCTTCTTACGGTTGATCAATACTTCCGCACCATTTTCATGGGCAGCAGCTAACTTGTCATCGTTACCATCAATAACGGCAACGTGTGCGCCAAAGACATTGTGGGCATATTGGACGGCCAAGTTACCCAAACCACCAGCACCGTGAACCGATACCCATTGTCCAGGCTTTGTTTCACCGACCTTCAATGACTTATACATTGTCACACCCGCACAAGTAATTGACGTTGCTTGCACTGGATCCAAGCCTTCTGGTACCTTAACGGCATACTTGGCATTGACAACTGCTTGTTGTGACATTGCCCCGTCAATTGTGTAACCTGAATTACGGACCTTACGGCAGAATGTTTCATTACCTGTCACACAGTAGTCACACACACCACAGGCGTCAAAGAACCAAGCGATTGAGACACGGTCACCAATCTTAAGATAGTCGCTGGCACCTTCAGCTAACTTTGAAACGCGCCCAACACCTTCGTGCCCGATAACGCGACGGAACTGACCGTTACGTTGTCCAAGTTCATTTGGATTACCAAAATCAGCATTCGCCACATGCAAATCAGTGTGGCAAAGCCCAACATATTCAATATCAACTAAAGCTTCGCCAAAGGCTAGCGGCTTTGGTTCCCAATCTTCAATCAAATCAACATATCCATCTGGATTTTCACGTACAACTGCTGCTTTCATGTTAAGCATACTCCTTTTTCCATGTGAATTAATTTACAAATAAATTGTACCTGTTTTTAGCGGATTTGTAAACTTTTATTATGACAAATTGGTATTTATTTTTTATCACGTGAAAAAAATCACGATTACTTACAAAATAAAAGTATCACCGAAGTGATACTTTTAATCAAATGTGAGGACTAATTTTCCCAACACGTGCTGTCGCGTTTGAAAATCACGAACGTTTTCCGCATTAAAGGGGCGCGTTTCAGCAATGTTCACAATGACCTGACCTTGGGCTACTAACGCTAACAATTCGGCGAGTTGCGGCCCGTTTGATTGCAAATAGCCCATCGTCACGCGCGGATCAGCTACCGTATCAACCAACGACACCACGCGCCCTGTCGGTTTCAAAACGGCCAATGACGCCTGCAACATGTCACCTCCAAGCGTATCTAAAATCACATCTACGCCGGCCGGTATCGCTGCTTGAAGCGACGTCATTTGGCCATCAATGACATGTAGTCTCGGATCAACGGCTTGTACAAAGTCGGCGGCTGCCTGTCCACGAACTGTCGTGTCGATCCGCTGTACCCCGAGCCATTTTGCCACCTGAATGGCCGTGAAACCAACCGAACCAGCACCACCCGAAATGAATACCGTATCACTGGGCTGAACCGCTAAATCTTTGGTCATCATTTGATAACCCGTTTGGCCACCCAACACGACCGCCGCCGCTTGAACATCACTCACGGCGTCAGGAATTTTGGCCAGTAAGGATTGGCCAACTGGGACAAACTCAGCGTAACTCTTAAGATGGGTCGACGCCGCCACGCGATCACCAACGGCAAATGCCGTCACTTCAGCACCCACTGCCACGACCACCCCGGCCACTGATGACCCTGGAATCAGTGGCGTCGGCTTATCCGTGCCCATTAACCCTGCCCGAAACTTCACGTCATAAGGATCAATGGCTGTGGCCCGTTGTTTCACCAATACTTGTTTAGGTTTAATCACTGGCATGGCTGCCGCTAAGTTATCGACCAAGACCGCTGGCGCCCCATAATTTAACATTTCTACTGCATACATAGTATTCACACTTTCTTTATGAGCTGTTACCCCATTGTATGCCAAACCCTACCAAATGTCCTCGGATTTGCTGTCATAAAACCTATCAAAAAAAGGGCCTCGGTTAACCCGAAGCACCTTTTTGATCCGCCTAAATTAGGCTAAATATTTTGCTTTGACATCGGCCATGGTTGCTAAGACCTTGTCTTTTTCTAATACGACTAACATTTCTGGCAAGTTTGGTCCTTGCACTTCATGGGTTGTCGCGATACGAATTGGATTCCACAAGTTGCGACCCTTGATTTCAAGTGTGCTTTGAATCTCACGAATTACCGCCATATAGTCTTCAGCAGTTGCTGTTTCCGGCAAAGCTGTGTAAGCTTTTTCCCAAGCTGCAAAGACCTGACGACCGTCATCAGAGGTGAGATACTCAACCATTTCATCCGTTATGTCACTTAATTCAAAGAATGGGCGACGCACTAAGTCAACAATTTCGCGTGTGTAAGAAATACCTTCCACACCGGCAACTTTAATGACTTGTGTTAACCAATCGCGCTTTGCTGTTGCATCTTCTGCGCTAACTAAGTCCGCATTGACCAATTCTTGAATCAATTGTGGCATCACTTGATCCAAATCACGACGCATCCACTGGTTGTTAATCCATTCCAACTTCTTTTGGTCAAACTTAGCGTTGGCCTTTGACAGACGCTTTTCGTCAAACATTTGCGTGAATTCTTCAAGTGAGAAAATTTCATCTTCACCCTTTGGTGACCAACCAAGCAAGCCAATAAAGTTAACCATCGCTTGTGGTTGATAACCCAAATCCTTGTATTGTTCCACGAATTGCAACACATTTTCGTCACGCTTTGACAACTTTTTACCTGTCTCACCGTTGATAATCAAGGCCATGTGACCAAACTTTGGCACATCCCAACCCAATGCTTCAAAAATCATCATTTGCTTGGGTGTGTTTGAGACGTGATCATCCCCACGCAACACGTGAGAAATCTTCATCAAATGATCATCGACAACCACCGCAAAGTTATACGTTGGCATCCCATCGGCTTTTTGAATCACCCAGTCGCCACCAATTTCCTTGGCACCGATTTCGATATGCCCCTTAACAATGTCATCCCAAGCATAAACTTTTTCTTCTGGGACACGGAAACGAATGACTGGCTTTAACCCTTGCGCTTCAAATTCCGCATACTTGGCTTCACGTTCTGCATCCGTCAACCCTTCATATTCATAGACGTAATGTGGAGCTTGCTTAGCGGCTTGTTGCGCTTCGCGTTCCGCAGCCAGTTGTTCGGATGTCTTATAAGACTTATACGCCAAGCCCTTTGCCAACAATTCATCAATAAATGGTTGGTAAATACCTTGAGCGTTGCGTTCAGATTGGCGATATGGCCCATAAGCACCCGGCTTTTCTGGTGATTCATCCCAGTCCAAACCAAGCCAAGCCAAGTTTTCTAACTGTGACTTTTCACCATCAGCAATGTTACGGGCTGAATCAGTATCTTCAATTCGAATAATAAATTGACCGTTATAATGACGTGCAAAAAGCCAGTTAAAGATAGCGGTACGCGCGTTACCAATATGTAAATGTCCTGTTGGTGATGGGGCATAGCGAACACGAATGTCTTCTGTCATGTGATATAAAGCGTTAGGCAAGTGGTTTGACTAACGCATTTCCTCCTCAGTTATACGGTTTATCCCGTTATTTATCTACTCTATTGTACAACATTACCCCGACAAAATTCCAATTGGCCAAATATTCGCCAAACAAAAAGTCAGGTGACTAACCTGACCTTGACATGTTATCTATTTAATGACGATGAGCGTGGATTGGCATAGCTTGTTCCCGTACCAACCGTCTCAGTAGCACTAACCAGTGATAGATACCCCATCCTAGTCCTACCATGATTACAAGTAGTATTGCCATAACGGCAATTTTCCCCCACAAAATTAGGGCCTCGCTAAGCCCAACGACGACCAACAGCCAGCCTAAGCCGACTTGGATACCGCCTAACATCGTGGTTATCAGCACGCCTAACCACCAGCGCCCCCGATACCCTGTTCCACGTGAAACATAACGATATAACCCATTATGCACCAAAATAACTAAATCACCAGGAATCAGATCCCACATGTTACCCCCCTTTAATCTAAGGCTAATTGCAATGCTTCTCGTAATGTGGCGACGCCAATCACTTGAATTCCTTCAGGGAGTGTGACCCCATTCAAGTTATTCTTTGGCACAATCGCCCGTTTAAAGCCGAGCTTGCGGGCCTCCTTCAACCGGCTTTCAATATCAGCCACACTCCGAATTTCCCCAGTCAATCCGATTTCACCGACGAAAACATCACTTGGCCGCGACTCCTTATCATGATAAGAACTGGCCAGCGCCACGGCAATCGCCAAATCAATCGCGGGTTCATCTAGCTTGACCCCACCGGCAGCTTTCAGATAAGCATCTTGATTTTGCAACAAGAGGTTGGCGCGCTTTTCCAAAACGGCCATGATTAACGACACGCGATTGCGATCTAATCCGGCGGCCGTCCGTTGCGCATTCCCAAAGACGGTCGGCGTCACCAAAGCCTGCAACTCCACCAAAATTGGGCGTGAACCTTCTAAGGCAACCACGATAGCCGAGCCAGTTGCCCCAGCTAATCGTTCTTCAAGGAAGATTTCTGATGGGTTCGCCACTTCAATCAAGCCGCCGTCACGCATTTCAAAAATACCCAATTCATTGGTGGCACCAAACCGGTTTTTTACCGCCCGTAAAATGCGATACTTATAGTTACTATCGCCTTCAAAATACAGCACCGTATCGACCATATGCTCCAAAATCTTTGGCCCAGCAATCGCGCCATCCTTGGTCACGTGGCCAACGATGAACACAGAAATGTTATTTGTTTTGGCAATTTGTAATAAATCCGCCGTGACTTCACGAATTTGTGACACAGACCCAATCGCTGAGGTCACGTCTGGTTCCTGCATGGTTTGTACCGAATCAATCACGACAAAATCTGGTTGTAGCGACTCAATTTGCTTTTTAATCGCCGTCATATCCGTTTCTGGATAGAGGTAAAATTCATCATTGCCCACGCCCAGACGGTCGGCGCGTAGCTTGACTTGCGTGGCAGATTCTTCCCCCGTCACGTATAACACGCGGCCTTCATGCGCCAATTGGCCAGAAACTTGGAGCAAGAGGGTGGATTTCCCAATCCCTGGATCACCACCAATCAGCACCATTGAACCTGGCACCACCCCACCGCCTAACACGCGGTTCAGTTCTTTCAGGTTCGTGGCAACACGCGGTGTTTCCTCGGATGTCACCTCATTAATTTTTTCAACTTTAGCCGTACGACCATCGAGACTCACCCGACTTTTTCGGTCGTTGGTTTCGGGCAGGATTTTTTCTTCGACAAATGTGCCCCATTCACCACAGTTGGAACAACGTCCTAGGTATCGGGCCGAAGTAAACCCACAGTTTGAGCAGATAAATTGTGTTTTAACTTTTGCGATAATGGCTCTCCTTTAGTTGTGTTAAAAAGTGTTTGGCTTGGGCTTGATACATCAAAAATTTGTCATTCTCACGCAAACTATCACGATCACGTGTGAAACGACCTGTTTGTAACATAAGCACGTATTCCGCCGCGAACGGCCAGTCAACAGACTGGGCGCGTGATATTTCTAATTGCGTATCAAAATTCACACGCCTAAAGTCCGTACTCACGACACCAACAACATCATCTAATGTGAGC